>NZ_FRCS01000020.1 GCF_900143005.1 Cryptosporangium aurantiacum | reverse complement strand
CGGCGGGTGGTCTTTCGCCGGGAGTAGGTGCTCGAGGATGCGTTTGGCGATCTGCCGCAGCTCTGAGCAGCTGAGCCGGTGGGCGTTCTCGAACAGCATCTCCTCAGCGACCGGCACCAAATTCGGATCCACCGCGTCGACTTTGCGGGCGAGCCACGCGGCGACTTTCACGTGTCCGAAGGACACCGTGCCGGCGGACAGGGCGGCGGCGAAACGCGGCAGAACCGGTAACCGGCGCGCGGTATCGACCAGAGCGCTGGCCTCACCCGAGGTCATTTTGAAGGAGCCTTGGAGCCAGGCCTTCGTCGACGGGGCACCGTTGTAGGCCACCGCACCCCGGCGGTGCACCGCACCCACGGCTTCGGCGAGGCCGGCCTGGGCCACCCGCACGATTTCTTCCCAGTCTTCTACCCGGCCGAGCTGCGCGGAATCGGGGAGCCCGCCGAGGTCTTCCCCGGCCAGCTCCCGCAACACCGCCACACACTCGACCATCGAACTCATGTGCGAAATTCTAAAGCTGCCCACCGACAGAAAACCGATGTCCACAGCCGCAAACGTCGACGTAGAGCTGCCAGTCTGGGTACTAGAGACGGTTACGGATGATCCGGCGGAGCTGGCGGGCCTGGGCGGCGAGGGTGCCGTCGGCGGTGCGGAGTTCGGTCTCGTCGACGCAGAGGTCGGATGTGGTCCACGCGGTGCGTTGCCGCAGCCGGAACCAGCTGTCGGGCTGGTACGCGACCGGGGCGAAGTGCGCGGTGAGTTCCGCGGTGGGGATCGGCATGGGAGCCCGGAGCGTCGCGAATAGACCGGGCGGCAGCGCGTCGAGCAGGATCGCGGCAGCCTCCGGAGCATCGAACGTCCGAGTGGTGAACACCGCAGGGCGGAGGCGGATCCACACATCGAACGCCGGATCGTCCCCGCCCGCGAGCGGACGCGACGCACTGACCGGTCGGATCTCGAAATGCTGCCCGACCGGCACCAGCTGTACCGGCAGATCGAGCCGCGGATATTTCTCCGGCTCGGCGGCCGGCTCGGGCGGTGCCCACGCAGGCGCGGCCTCAAGCACGCTGCGCCCGACGCCACCAGGATCCGCCGGGCGCCTCGCGCCGCCCGCGCCGCCCGCGCCGCCCGCGCCGCCCGAGCCGCCCGCGCCGCCCGAGCCGCCCCCGTCGCCGGGGATGGCCGCGTCGCCCTGGATGGTCGCGTCGCCCTGGATGGTCGGCGAGTCGCGGATCACCCGGATCAGGCCCTGGACGGCCGCGCCGATTCGCGCGGTCACCGCCGCCGTGCGGCCGGGGTGCACGAGCGCGGCCTCCACCGGGAGGTCGCCCGGCGGCAGCGGCGCGAGGAAGTGCGTGGTGACGGTCGCCGGGGTGCCGGGCACCAGCGAGCGGGTGGCGGCGAGCAGCGCGGCGACCACGACCCCGCCGTGTACCCCGGCGAATCCCTGCCAGGTCTCGTCGACCGGGTAGTCCAGGATCACGTCGGAGGAGGTCGCGGTCATCGCGCGCCCTCCTCGGCTTCCGCCGCGACTCCAGCGAGCGCATCCGTCTGCGCTGCGCCCGTCGGCGGTGGTGCGCTTGCGTGCGGTGGTGCGCTTGCGTGCGGCACTGCGTCTGCCTGCGGTGTCGCGCCCGTCTGCGCCAGAGCCCCGGGCGACGCCGGTACCCCGGGCGACGCCGGGGCCCCGGTCTGCGCCGGTGCCGCGACAACTGCCGCGCGGCGCCGGCTGAGGCCTAGCGCGGTTACCGCGGACAGCGCCGCTACCGCGGCCACCACCCACCATGCCTGCCGGAACTCGTCCGGCGTCGCGGTTCCCAGTACCGCGACCAGCACGCTCACTCCGAGCACGGTGCCGACCTGACGGCCCATATTCACGACCGCGCTGCCGGTCGCCGACCGCGCCGGGGGGAGCTGCGCGGTGGCGGACGCGAGGATCGTGGGCAGCGCCAACCCCACACCGACGCCGCAGATTAGCCAGCCCGGCAGCACCTCGGTCAGGTACGCGGGCTTCGTTTCGATCGACGTCACGATCAGGATGCTGCCGACCGCCCAGAGGAGGCAGCCGACGGCGGCCAGCCGACCGGGCGGGATGCGCCGGATCAGGCCGGCACCGCCGAGCGCGAACAGCGGCACCATCAACGGGCCGGGCGCGATCGCCAGCCCGGTCTCGATCGCCGAATAGTTCCACACGTCCTGCAGCCAGAGGATGAGGGCGAGCAGCCCCGCGGCGAAGCTCGCGCTGAAGACCGCGGTGGCGACGCTCGCCCAGGCGAACGGCCGCACGCGGAACAGTGCCGGGTCGACCAGGGGCGACGCGTGCCGCGCACTGTGGACAGCGAAGAGAACCAGGGCCACCGCTGCCACCGCGAACGCTGCCAGGATTCCGGTGCTGCTCCAGCCCCGCGAGTTGCCCTCCACCAGGCCGAACGCCAGCGCGCCGATCCCGAGCGTGAGCAGCGCGGCGCCGACCAGGTCCAGGTCCCGGTCCGGATCGGCGACCCGGTGGTCGGGCACCCGCCGGAGCGTCCCGAGCACCAGGATGATCCCGAGCGGAACGTTGATCAGGAAGATCCACCGCCACGACAGTTCGACGAGCAAGCCGCCGACGACCGGTCCGAGCGCGGCGGCGAGCGCGTTCGACGCGGCCCAGATCCGGACCGCGACCGCGCGCCGTTCGGCTGGCACCGCGTGGATCAACAGTCCCATGCTGGTCGGGGTCAGCGCGGCGGCGCCGATGGCCTGCACGATCCGGAACCCGACCAGCGCGGCGAGCGAGGGGCTCGCGGCGGCGGCCGCGCTCGCCGCGGTGAAGACGACGAGCCCGGCGACGAACACGGGCTTGTTGCCGACCCGGTCGGCCCATCGTCCGACCGGGACGAGCAGCGCGGCGTAGACGATCGCGTACCCGTTGAGGATCCAGCTCAGCTCGCCGAGCGAGTGGCCGGGGATGCTTCGGCCGATGTCGCCGAACGCGACGTTGACCACGAACAGGTCGAGGCCCGCAAGGAACGGCGCACCGCATAGCAGGGCGAGAACGCTCTGACTTGACTTCTGCATAGCCAGGGACGCTAGAGCCTGACTACGTTGATGTCTAGCCAGGAGTAGCCTGTTCCACATGCCGATGAGACTCGAAGGACCGCTCGCCGACCGATCGCGGTGGCAGGCGTCCGCGTGCTCGATCGGTAAAGCGATGGACGTCGTCGGGACGCGCTCGGCGATGCTGCTGATCCGCGAGGCGTTCTACGGCACGACCCGGTTCGACGACTTCGCGGCGCGGGTCGGGATCACCGACGCGATCGCGTCCGCCCGGCTCAAGGAGCTGGTCGCGGCCGGCATCTTCACCAAGCGCCCGTACCGCGAGCCCGGTCAGCGCACCCGGTACGAGTACGTGCTGACGCCGATGGGGCAGGACCTGCTGCCCGCGGTGCTCGCGCTGATGCGGTGGGGCGACCGGTACCTCCAGACCGACGGTGAGGGGCCGCTCGCGGTGGTCGAGGACACCACCGGCGAGCCGGTCGAGGTGCGCGCCCGCTCGGCGTCCGGCACCGACCTCGATGCCGACGGGCTCCGCGTCCGGGTGAACCGACGCGTGGTTTCACCGCGCTGAAATCCATGGCGGACGCTGAAAGCGGAGTGAAACCGGGCTGAAGGCGTGCGCTCGCACGCTCCTCCTGTGCGTGACCAACCGGGGTCACGCGAATCCAGGGGAGTCAGATGACACCGGCCATCGCCGCGACCGGCCTGTCGAAGTCGTTCGGTGACCACACCGTGTTGAACGGTGTCGACCTCACCGTTCCCGAGGGCACGATCTTCTCGCTGCTCGGCCCGAACGGCGCGGGCAAGACCACGACCGTTCACATCCTGTCGACGCTGCTCGCCCCGGACGGTGGTTCGGCGCGGATCGGCGGGTGCGACCTGGCGTCCGACCCCGCGGGGGTGCGGGCCGCGATCGGCGTCACCGGGCAATTTGCCGCAGTGGACGACGTCCTCACCGGCGTGGAGAACCTGCAGCTGATGGCCGAGCTGCACCACCTGGGCCGGCGGGAGGGCAAGCGCCGCACCACCGCACTCCTTGAACAGTTCGACCTCACCGAGGTCGCGATGAAACAGCCGTCCACGTACTCCGGCGGCATGCGGCGCCGTCTCGACCTGGCGATGGGCCTGGTCGGAAGGCCGCGCGTGCTGTTCCTCGACGAACCGACCACCGGGCTCGACCCGCGCAGCCGCCGCACGATGTGGCAGATCATCCGGGGCCTGGCCGCCGACGGCGTCACGATCTTCCTCACCACGCAGTACCTGGACGAGGCCGACGATCTGGCCGACCGGATCGCGGTGCTGGACGGCGGCGCGCTCGTCGCGGAGGGAACCCCGGCCGAGCTCAAGCGGCTCGTCCCCGGCGGCCACGCCGAACTGCGCTTCGGCGACGCGGACGCGCTGGCCAGGGCGGCCGCGCTGCTCGCAGAATCCACGTCGGACGGCGACACGCTCACGCTGCGCGTGCCCACCGACGGCGGCGTCACGTCGCTGCGAGATCTGCTCGGGCGGCTGGAGCACGACGCGATCGAGGTGACCGAGTTCGCGGTCCACCTGCCCGACCTCGACGACGTCTTCTTCGCGCTGACGGGAGACGACAACCGATGAGCACGCTCGCCCACGGCCTGTCCGACTCGACGACGATGCTGAAGCGGACCCTGCGCCACACGCTGCGGGATCCGATCTGGCTCGGCGCGTCGATCGCCACCCCGACGCTGTTCCTGCTGCTGTTCCGGTACCTCTTCGGGAACGCGATCGCGGCGGGTTCCGGGGAAAGCGGCGCGTACGTCGATTACGTGATGCCCGGCATTCTCGTACTGGCGATCGCGACCAGCGCCAGCGCGACCGCGGTCAGCGTCTCGGCGGACGGCGCGAAAGGCATCATCGGCCGGTTCCGCACGATGGCGATCGCCCGCACGTCGGTGCTGACCGGCCACGCGGTCGCCAACGTCATCCGGACCGGCGTCTCGGTCGTGCTGGTGCTGGCGATCGGACTGCTGATCGGGTTCCGGCCGTCCGCGTCGGTGGTCGAGTGGCTGCTCACGGCCGGTCTGCTCGTGCTGCTGTCGACGGCGGTCAGCTGGCTGGCGATCACGATCGGACTGGCGTTCTCGACGCCGGAGAGCGCGAATTCGATGTCGCTGCTGATCCAGTTCCTGCCGTTCCTGAGCAGCACGTTCGTCCCGCCCGAGTCGATGTCCCCCGGAGTGCGGTGGTTCGCCGAGCATCAGCCGTACACCCCGGTCATCGAGACCGTGCGTGGCCTGCTGCTGGGCGACACGATCGGGAACCAGGCCTGGTGGGCGGTGGGCTGGTGCGTCGGGCTGGCCCTGGTCGGCTACTTCGGAGCCCGGGCCCGGTTCGCGCGGTAGGCGTCCAGCTCGGCCCGTGCGGCCTCGCGCAGGCTCGCGGGGTCCAGGCCGGCGTACCGGGAGACCGCCTCCCGGTACGCCGGATCGTCCACGCGGGCAGTGACGAGCGCGACGCACTCCGGCCGCATCGTCGGGACGAAGCTCCGGACGTGCCGGAACCGCTCGGCCAGCGCGACCAGCCGCGCGGCGCGCGCCCTGGCGTCCGGGCCCGGTTCGCCCGCCAGCAACGCGGTTCCCAGCGCGAGCAGTAGCGCACCGATGACCGGCGCGTCCATGGTCGATGACGGGGCCGGCCGGTCCAGCAGCGCCGCCAACGGCTCGGGCAGCCCGTCGAGCGTGTCCGCGACCAGCGCGAGCCGGTCGTGGGCGGCGTGCGCGGCCACCAGCGCGGCCCGCAGCTCCAAGCCCCACGGCCCGTGGACCGGGAACTCGCCCGGCTCGGCGGCATCCAGCGTGGCCACCGCGTTCCGCCAGGTTGCGAGCCCGGCCTCGGCCTCGCCCTTGGCCAGCTGGATCTCGGCGCGCACGGCGAGGTGGAACGTGCGCACGCTCGCCTCCGGCAGGTACCCGCCCTCCGGCGCCGGGCCGAGCCAGCGCTCCGCTTCCTCGAGGTCGCCGACCTGAAGGTTCGCCAGCGCCATCCCCCAGCGCGCCTGGGCGAAGTCGGGTGAGCCGCCGAGCGACTCCAGCAGGTGGACAGCGGCGAGCAGATGGTGCCGTGCACGGGCGCCGTCGCCCAGGCCCAGGCAGAGTTCGCCGATCCGGGTGTGCGCGCTGATCCGCAACAGCGCGTTCCCGTCCCGTGCGGCTGGCGAGCGCTCGACCGCGGCCAGCGAGCGTTCGGCAGCGCGCAGGGCGGCATCCGGCTGGTTCGCTCGCTCGGCCAGGTAACCCGCAACGGTGTTCGCGACACCGGCGAGCAGGGGCTCGTCCCGCGCGCTCAGAGCGTCCAACGCATTCGGAACCGCGGAACCGACACCAGCGGCAAGCGTCGCCACCGCACGGGGCAGCGTCGTCGGCGGAGCCGGCGGCAGCCGGCGCAGGACCGCCAGCGACCGGGTGACCACCCGCCCTCCCACGAGGAACGAGTACGCGGCGCTCAGCGCCGCCGCCGTGCGCAGCGCCTCGACCAGCGCGGGCTCCGGACGGTAGTGGGACAGCAGCGCCTCGGTGTCACCGACCAGCGCGGCCAGCCGCGCGTAGTCGAACCGGATCGTCCAGGCGACGCCGAGTACCGCGGTCACCGCCGCGACCGTCGCACCGTCCTCACGGGCCAGCGCGTGCCGGAGCGCGACCGTCAGGTTGTCCAGCTCGACCCCGATCCGGTCGGCGGCCGCGAACGGCTGCGGCGCGGAGAGCGATTCGGCGTACGTGACCCCGAACGCCCGCGCCCAGTCCAGCAGGACGGTGATCGCTGCCTCGGCGTTGCGCTGCTCGGCCCCGAACGCCCGGACGGCCTCCAGCATCCGGAACCGGACACCCCACCGGTCCTCGGTGACCTGCAGCAGCGACTGCTCGACCAAACTCTCCAGCGCGTCGCCGTCGGCGAGCACGTGCGCCGCGGCGTCGGCGGTGAACCCACCGGGGAAGATCGACAGCGTCCGCAACGCCTCCCGGCCGGCCTCGTCCAGCAGGTTCCAGCTCCAGTCGACGACCGCGTGCAGCGTCCGGTGGCGGGCCGGCGCGTCCCGGGCACCACCGCGCAGCAGCGCGAACCGATCGTCGAGCCGCCGTTCGATCTCGCGCACCGACAGCGCCCGGACCCGCGCGGCGGCCAGCTCCACCGCGAGCGGCAGGCCGTCCAGCCGGCGGCAGAGCGCCGCGACCGCCTCCGGCGGCAGGTCGACGCCGGGCCTGGCGGCCCTGGCCCGCTGCGTGAACAGCTCGACGGTCGTCGGTAGGTCGAGCGGGGGCAGCGAATACACCGATTCGGACGAGAGGCCGAGCGGCGTCCGGGTGGTGGTCAGCACGCGCAGGCCGGCCGTGCGGGACACCAGTGCGCCGACCAGCGCGGCAGCACCGGCGACGACGTGTTCGCAGTTGTCCAGCACGAGCAGCGCCGGGCCCGGGGCGAGCGCCGCGACGATGCGGCTCACCGGGTCGCCGGTGTCACCCGGACGCCCGACCGCGGACGCGACCTCCGCGAGCACGTCCGCGTCGTCGGCGACACCGGCCAGCGCGACCAGGTGGACGATCGGCTGCTCGGCGTCCCGGGCCACGGCCTGGGCCAGCCGGGTCTTGCCCAGCCCGCCCGGCCCGACGATCGACGTCACCCGGGACGTCCGCAGCAGGTCCCGTACGGCCGCGCGGTCCACATCGCGGCCGACCAGCGGGTTCGGGTCCAGCGGGATGCCCCGCCTGACCGTGCCGCGCAGCGTCTGCTGGTGCCAGCGGGTGAGCGCGGGGCCCGGGTTGATGCCCAGCCGGTCCCGGAGCGCCCGGCGGTACGCGTCGTAGCGGGCGAGCGCCGCCGGGACCGGTTCGGTCCGCAGCACCTCCAGCAGCAGTTCCTCGTCCCGGGGCAGCTCGGCGGCGAGCGCGGCCAGCATCGGAGCGGCCTCGGCGGTCCGGCCGAGGCGGGCCAGCGCGAGCGCGCGGGCCCGGGTCAGCACGCGGTACGTGGACGCGCCGGTGGCCCGGAGCGCGTCCAGCGGATCGTGGCCGGCCGGGTGGCGGTCGGGCGCGGCGTCCCAGAGGGCGAGGCCCGCCTCGGCGGCCGCGAGCGCCGCCGCGTGGTCTCCCGCGTCCGCGTGGCGGTCGGCCGCGGTCGCGTGCAGTACGACGGCGGACGCGTCGACGCGCTCCGGAGCGAGCGCCAGCCGGTAGCCGCTCGGGGTGTTGACCAGCACGTCCGGCCCGAGAACCGTCCGGGCCCTGGCGACGAGGACCTGGAGCGCCTTCGCCGGGTGCTCGGGCTGCTCGTCCGGCCACAGACCGTCGACCAGCCGGGCCGTGCTCGCACCGGCACGCAGGTCTGCGGCGAGCACCGCGAGCAGCGTCCGCAGCCGGGGAGCGGTGACCTCCCGGCCCTGCCACGCCACGCGTGACAGCAGCGCCAGGTCGATCGTCACGCTGGAAGCGTAGTGCTGCGTGGCGTGCCGCCCGGAAGGGAAAGACCCTCCCATGAGGGAACACCCATCGATCTTCGCGATCCGTCCGACGATCGCGATCGACCTGTCCGACCGGCGCGCGCTGGTCACCGGCTCGACCCAGGGCATCGGCTACGCGATCGCGGCGGGTCTCGCCGCCGCGGGCGCGCGGGTGCTGGTGAACGGCCGGTCCACCGAGCGGGTGGACGAGGCGGTCAAGGCGATCCGGTACGAGGTGTCCGGCGCCGACGTCCGCGGGATCGTCGCCGACGTGACGACGGCTGCGGGCGCGGACGCCGTCCACGCGGAGACGCCCGAGCTGGACATCCTGGTCAACAACCTCGGGATCTTCGGCGCCAAGCCGGTGCTGGAGATCGACGACGACGAGTGGCGCCGCTACTTCGACGTTAACGTGCTCTCCGGCATCCGGCTCACCCGCACGTACCTGCCCGGGATGATGGAGCGCGAGTGGGGCCGGGTGATGTTCATCAGCAGCGACTCGTCGGTCGTCACGCCGGTGGAGATGGTGCACTACGGGGTCACCAAGACCGCGTTGCTCGCGGTCTCGCGCGGGTTCGCGAAGGCCGCCGCCGGGACCGGCGTGACCGTGAACTCGGTGCTCGCCGGGCCGACGCACACCGGCGGCGTCGAGGACTTCGTGGCCGAGCTGATCGGCGACGACGTGCCCTGGGACGAGGCGCAGCGTCGTTTCATGGCCGAACATCGCCCGCAGTCGCTGCTCCAGCGCCTGATCGAACCGCCCGAGATCGCCCACCTCGTGACGTACCTGGCTTCGGATCTCGCGTCCGCGACGACCGGCGGCGCGGTCCGCGTCGACGGAGGTTATGTCGACGCGATCCTGCCCTAAATTTCCCGGACCGATTCCGTAGGCTGTCGGGCGACGCGGGAGGGGTCGGTGCGGGTCTTCGTCAGCAGTACCTCGGAGGAATCGGCGCGGTACCGGGGAGCCGCGCTCGCGGTCTGCCACCGGCTCGGCCTGCGGCCGGTCGACGCGGCGGGCCTACCCGACCCGGCCGTGCGCCGGGACACCCTCCGACAGTGCGACCTGTTCGTCCTGCTGCTCGGCGCCGAGTTCGGCGACGGCCCGTCCGGCACCCACGCGTCCTACCTGGAACTCGAGTACGAGTGGGCGGCCGCGCGGCAGCGGCCCCGGATCCTCGCGTTCGCGGTCGCCCCGGCCACCGACGAGTCGGTCGACCGGTTCGCGACCGTGCTGCGGACGCGACACGGCCTGACCAGGGTCGAGACCGTGCCCGAGTTCCGGGCCGCGCTGCTGCGCTCGCTCGTCCCGTACGGCGGCGACCCGACCGAGGCGACGCCGGTGGTTCCGGCCCCGCCGGCGTTCCACGCGGTGCCGCCCTACGTCGGCAGCGCGCCGTTCACCGGCCGCGCCGAGGCGCTGGACACGCTCGACGCCTGGGGCCGCTCGGACGACCCGGTGCTCGTCGTGGAGTCGCTCGGCGGCGTCGGGAAGAGCGCGCTGACCTGGGAGTGGGCGCGGAACCACGCGCCGGGCGTCGTCGACGGCCTGCACGGCAGGCTCTGGTGGAGCTTCTACGGCGGTTCCGCGTCGATCACCCGGTTCCTGCGCGAGACGCTCGTTTACGTCTCCGGCCTGCCCCGGGACGAGGTCGGGCGGCTGGGGCGCACCGAGCTCACCGACCAGGTGCTCGCCGCGTTACGCGAGCGTCCGTACCTGCTGGTGCTCGACGGGTTCGAGCGCCTGCTCGCGGCGTTCGGCCGATTCGACCCCTCGAAGCTCCGCGACGAGGACGTCGAGTCGGCACGGCGGTCGCTGATCGAGCCGCACGCGGACGAGGTGATCCGGGCACTGTGCACGGTGGAGCCGTCCAAGGTGCTGGTGAGCACCCGCCTGATGCCGGACGCGCTGGCCGGCCGGTACGGACGCCCGACGCCCGGCGTCGCGCATCTGCGGCTGCCCGGCCTCACCGACGCCGACACGCAGGCGCTGCTCGACCGGCTCGGCACCCCGGGCGACACCGACGCGGTCACCGCGTTTTTCCGGCAGGTCGAGAACCACCCGCTGCTGGTCGGCGTCGTGGCCGGCCTGGCCAGGAACCATCCCGGCGGCCTCGACGGCTGGCTCGCCGATCCCGCGGGCGGTGCCGGGGCTCCGGAGGGCGACCTCTCGTCGCGCCGCGCATACCTGCTGGACGTCGCGCTCAGCGCCACCCCGGCGCCGCACCGCCAGCTGCTCGGCTGGATCTCGGTGCTGCCCGGCGCGGTCGACCGGTCGACGATGGACGCGATCAACCCGTTCCGCCCGGCGAACGCGCGCGGCTGGGACGGGTCCGACGAGGACGTGGAGGCCCGCGTCCGGCTGGACGCCGCGCTCGCCGACCTGGAGGAGCGCGGCCTGCTCTGGTGGGATCGGTCCACCGCGGACAACGCGTATGACCTGCACCCGATCGTGCGCGCCTCAGTACACGACATGTTGGACGCCAGGGAGCGCGTCGCCGCCAACGAACGGATCCGTGACCACTTCCAGAGCCTGCCGCCGGAGGACGTGGCGAGCGCGACCAGCATCGAGGACCTCCGGCAGACGCTCACGCTGTTCTACGCGTTGATCGGTGCCGGGCAGCTCGCGGAGGCGAGCGCGGTCTGGAGCCGGGCGCTCGGCGACCCGCTGCTGATGAACCTCGGCGCCGCGACCACGGTCGTCGACCTGCTGGAACCGCTCGCCGCGGACGGCAGCCGGGCGGTCCGCGCGGACCTCGCGATCGCGTACTTCCTGCTCGGCCAGTACACGGTCGCGGTCGCGCAGGACACCAGCTTGCTCGCGGACGCACTGGTCGCCCAGGACGTCGAGGCGGTGACTCGGAGCCTGGGGCGCCTCGCGGTCGGGTTGGCGGCCACCGGGCGGGAGATCGCGGCCGCGTGGACGATCGACCTGTACGCGATGCTGCGCGACGCGGCAGGCGCCCCCGCGAAAGAGGACCCCTGGCTGCTCGGCGAGCGGGGAATCGGCGCGATCCGGCGCGGACACCTCGACGAAGGACTGGCGCTGCTCGACGAGTCCGCCGCCGCGGCCGCCGCACGGCGGACCGCGCCGCCGCCCGGATTCGAGGCCGACCTCGCGTACTGGCGGTGCATGGCCGGGTTGGCCGCCGGTGACCTGAGCGAGGCCGAGGTAGATGCCGCCGCGGCGCACCCCGGGGACTGGCGGCACCGCCGCCGGGTGGCCGAGCTGCGCGCGGAACGGTTGCTCCGGGCGCAGCGGTACGCGGACGCGCTGACCGCGCAGCACGACGTGGAGCGCGTCGACCGGGACGCCGGCCGGGAGACGATGCCGGCGACCACCGCCTACCTGCTGGCGCGGCTCGACCGGCGCGACGAGGCGTCCGAGGCCCTGGACGACGCCCTCGGCCGGCTCGCGGCGCTGCACCCGGCCGCGCGTCCGCACCACCGGATCGGGCAGGCGCTGCTGGCGCTCGACCGGCGCGACGAAGCGATCGAGCAGGCGCTGCTCGCCTACCGGCGGGCCTGGCGGGACGGGCCACCGTACGCGGCCGCGCTCGACCTGACCGACGCGCGCGAACTGCTGACGGAGCTCGGTGTTCCGGAGCCCTCGCTCGAGGTGACGGACCCGGAGTCCGTCCGGCTTCCGCTCGACCGCGACGTCCGCGCGTTCGTCAGCCGGTGCGAGGAGAACGCCGCACGGACCGGCTGATCTGATGGCCGAGATGTTTTCCCTGCCGGGCGGCGCACTGAGCTTCGCCGAGTGCCGAGCGATCGCGACAGCGGTCCGCGCCTCGCAGCACGGCCGCGAGGCGATCCGTTCGGCCCGCGGCACAGGGACGGGCCGACTGTTCCGGGATCGGGGTCCGCTGCCGCTCATGCTCTACGTGGCGGGGCGGGACGGCTACCTCGCCCGGACCGGCGAGCAGGACGTCGCGCTCGTCCGACCGCCGCTGGGCGCACGCGGGTACCGACTCGGAGGGGGGCCCTGGCTTGCGGTCCTTCGCTTCGCCGACGCGCAGTGGAACCACCTGGCTTCTGGGGGGCCTCCGGCCGTCTTGCTGCTCCTCGCGTTGGCGGCCGGTCTCACCGGCTCGCTACTGGCGACGCTGCTCCTCGTTCTTCTCGCACTCGCCTGGTCGCTCACGAGCATGCTCTCGTTCCTGCTGCCGCAGCTCGGTGGACTCACCCGACGTCTGCCGTTCTGGCGCTCGCCCCCGGGCCCTGACCTCTCCGGTCCCCGTGGCGACAACTGGGTGATGGTCTTGGGACACACGCGGGATCAGGATGCGGAGGACGCGCAGCGCCTCCTGCGGGCCGCCCAGCAGAGGGCCGAGATGCTCGTCGCGGCCTCGATTCAGCGGGCCGCGAGGAGGCAAGGCGGCCGGGTGACCAAGGGGGCCGTCGGTGTTTACCTCGACGTACTCCGCGCCGGTCTCACCAACGACGCTCTGCGCGAAGCGGTGGGCGCGCAGGCGAACCGTGTCGACACGGACGGCACCGACGACTCGATGCACGTGCTGGGCCCCCGTGATCACGGGCCGGGGAAGCCGCACCGGGTCGTCGACGCGGGCGGGTTCTTCTTCCTCTATCTGGCGGCGTGCGTGGTCGCGATCGCGGTTCTCGCGACTCAGATCGCTGAGTTCGAGCGGGCGGCCTGCGGGCAGAGCTGCGCCGACCGGCCCGCGACGTACGGCTCCGCCGTCGAGTGGTCGATCCAGATGTTCCTCGGCTACCCGATGACCGACGTGTCAGCGGCCACCCTACGGGTGCAGGTCTACGGCTATCTCCTCCGCGTGATGTTCCTGGTCGGGATCGCCGTGGCCGTGGCCGCGATCCTCCAAGCGGTCAGGGCCGTCCGGTTTCGACGCGAGGTCAGGGAGACGCAGGAAGCCGTGGCACGTACCCGAAAGCGCGCGTTGCTGCTCGTGACGTCCGACGTCGAGCACAGGGCGGTGCTGGCCGCCGTCCACGCGCGCAACCACCACCGGGGCCAGCTGATCCCGGCCGAACAGGAGGTCCTCGTCGGACTCGGCCACGTCGGGAACATCGAGGTCGTGCTCGGTCGCACCGGCCAGTCGGACGTCGGTGTGCACGGTGCCGGCCTGGTCACCGCGTCGCTGATCGGGAACGTCACCGCCGACTACGTCATCGCGGTCGGGATCTGTTACGGCCTGCGGCCGGATCCGGACGTGTATGCCGACGCGGACCTGGGGGTCACGTCGTACTCCGGCTGGCAGCGCATCGGCGACGTGTGCGTCTCCCAGCAGATCGCGCTGATCGACCATCTCGTTCGTTACCGCGAGGCCGACGGCACGCTCCGGACGCTGAGGCGTGGTGACACGGTGAGTGCCTCGGCCGGATCGCGTCTGCTCTCCGCGGCCAACGCTCTCGGGCCGACGTGGACGCGTGCGGACGTCCGGCCCGGCTTGCTGCTCTCCTCCAGCACGCTGCGAAACGATCCCGAGCAGATCCGGGAACTGCGAAACGAGTTCCCGGACGCGATCGGCGGCGAGATGGAGGCGGCGGGCGTCTACGCCGCAGCGGCCCGGCGGCAGATCGGCTGGCTCGTGGTCAAGGCGATCAGCGACTGGGGATTCGGGCGGGGCCGGGACGAGAAACAGCTCCAGGAGGACCGGCGGCTGGCGGCCGGCAACGCTGCGGAATTCGTCGTCCACCTGCTCGACAGCGGCGCGCTGGATGCTCTGCACTTCGAAAGCAGCGGTTAGCTGGTCTCTCCGGCGGGCCCGATCGCGTCCACCAGGCCCCAGCGCAGAGCGGTGTCGGCGTTGACGCGCTGACCGGACAGGCCGATCCAGGCGGTGCGCTGGCGGCCGATCCGGCGGGGCATGCTCACGGTGCCGCCGGCCCCGGGCACCAGCCCGAGCGACACCTCCGGCAGGCCGATCGACGTGTCCGGCGCGGCGATCACGCGCCCGGCGAACGCCGGCAGCTCGATGCCCGCGCCGAGGCAGGCGCCGTGCAGGTGTGCGGTGGCGCGACCGGCGACGGTGTGCAGCAGCCGGGCGGGGCTGCGCGTGAGGCGGGTGAGGTGCGCCAGTGCGGGGTCGGGCCGGCTGCCGAACTCGTCCAGGTCACCGCCCGCGCAGAATTCCGGGCCCTCGCCGCGGAACTCCAGCGTGGCGTCCGGATCGGCGATCGCCAGCGTGAACGCCTCCGCGAGCGCGTCCCGCATCGCCGCGTCGAGCGCGTTGCGCCGCTGGGGCCGGGTCATCGTGACCCGCAGCGCGTGGCCGTCGCGTTCGACGCGGACTCGGCCGGTGCTCGGGTCGGCGGGCTTGACGGGCCGCCCGGCGCGCCAGCGGACGAACTCCTCGCCCGCCTGCAACGTCGAGTATGTGGCCGACTCGGCCACCAGCCCGGCCGGGACGTCGAGCCCCTCCGCCGAGCGCAGCAGTAACGCGAGTGCGGTGGCCGCGACCGGGTTCGCGGTGGCGATCACGGCCAGCGCGTCCACTCCGGCCGTGCTGCCGCCGGCGGGGGCGACGTACGGGCGGGGTGCGTCCGGGTCGTCGGTGAGCAGGACGTCCCCGAGCATCAGCGGCACGTGCCCGGCTCCGGTGAACACCGCCGGATCCGGCACCACCAGCGCAACGACGCAGGGCAGCGCCCGCACGTCGGCCGCCCACCGTCCGGGGCCCAGCAGCGCGGCGAGCCCCGCCGCCGACGCAGCGTCCGGGACCTCCACCGCGACCAGCGGCACCCCGAGCACCGCGGAGAACGACTCGGCGGCCTTCGGGTCGCCGAGCGCGTCCAGCAACGTCGGCACGTCGAGGTTCACTGCTCGGCCTTCCGCCGGGCCCGCGGCGCCGCCGAGCGGGGCGGGGCCTCACGCATGTGGTCCCGGACGCGACTCAACAGCGCGGTGAGCGCACCCAGGTCGTCCCGGGTGAGCGGGTCCAGCAGCAATCGCCGAACGACGTCCACGTGGCCGGGCAGCACTGCCGCGATCCGTTCCCGGCCCGCGGCGGTGAGGCCGAGCGTCGTGCTGCGCTCGTCGTCGGGGGAGGGGGTGCGGGTGATCAGCCCGGCCTTCTCCAGCAGCCCCGCCTGATAGGTGAGCCCGCTGCGGCTGACGACCAGGCTGTCGGCGAGGTCGGTCATCCGCAGTTGCCCTTCCGGTGCCTCCAGCAGGCTCATCAGGACCTTGAACTGGATGTTCGTGAGCCCGCCCGCGCTGCGGAGCTGCTGCTCGACCGCGTGCTGGAGCAGGCTCGAGACCTCCATCAGCGCGAAGAAGCCACCGAGCTCTGCCGCGTCGAGGCCACCGGGTTGCGTCACCCCGTGAATTCTACTTGCTTCAAATTCAAAGCATGCTACGGTCTAGACGTGCTTCAAGTTCGAAGCAAATTCCAGGAGGAGTGTGTCATGAAGGCTCTGCGGTACGCCGAGTACGGAGACCCGTCGGTGCTGACTCTCGTGGACGTCGAGCGTCCGGTCCCCGGCCCCGGCCAGGTGCTGGTCGAGACCGCGGCGGCGGCGTTCAATCCGGTGGACGCCGCGATCCGCGCCGGGTACCTCCAGCCGATGTTCCCGGGGGCGTTCCCGTACGTCCCGGGCATCGAGCTGGCGGGGCGGGTCGCGGAGATCGGCCCGGACGTCGTCCGCCTCGCCCCCGGCGACGCGGTGATCGGGTTCTTACCGCCGGACGTCGCCGGTGCGTCGGCCGAGTACGTGGTGGCTCCGGCGTCCGCCCTCGCCGCCGCGCCCCGGGGCGTCCCGCTCGCGGACGCCGCCGCGCTCCCGGTCGGCGGTCTCACCGCGTGGCAGGCGCTGTTCGAGCACGCGAAGCTGCGTGCCGGCCAGCGGCTCCTGATCAACGGCGCCGGGGGATCGGTGGGTGGCTACGCGATCCAACTGGCCGCCCGCGCCGGGGCACACGTCATCGCCACCGCGAGCCCACGCACCGCCGACCGCGCCCGCCGGTACGGTGCGGCCGAGGTCATCGACCACACGGTCACTCCGGTTCTGGAAGCTGTCACGGAGCCCGTCGACGTCGTCCTCAACCTCGTGTCGGAGCCGGGCGACCCGCTGCTCGGGCTGGTCGCGTCCGACGGCGTCTACGTCTCGACGATCACCGATCCGCCGACCGACGGCCCGGTGCGGGCGCTGCGCATGTTCGTCCGTCCCGACGCGGAGCAGCTGGCCACGCTGGGAGCGCAGGTCGACGCCGGGGAGCTGGAGATCGACGTCGCCGAGCGGCTGCCGCTGCGCGAGCTGCCGTCGGTGCACGAGCGTGCCGAAGCCGGAACCCTGGCCGGCAAGGTCGTACTGATTCCGTAGTGCGGTGTTCCCTCACGGAACGCCCCGGCGGGCGCGTTGCGCGGCCCGGCGTACCCCACCCCTGTGCCGTTCGGCTCAGGAGAGCACCGCCCGCACGTAGTCGGACGATGGAGCCGCCAACGCAGGAGCCAGCGGGGTGTGCAACAGACACAGGTCGGCCGGGTGGCCGGGGGCGATCCGGCGCCGGCGGCCGGGGCGATCGGGGTCGGCGAGGAACAGGTCCAGCGCCTCGGTGGCGGTGACCCGCTCGTCCGGGCCGAGGACCGCGCCGTCGGGCGTCCGGCGGTCGACCGCAGCGGCGATCGCCACCCACGGGTCGGCCGGTCCGAACGGTGCGTCGGTCGCCGCGGCCACCGGGACACCGGCGGCCCGCAGCGACCGCACCGGGTAGAGCCAGTCCCGTTCCGGCTCCGGGACGTCCCGGCGGTACGCGTCGCCCCGGTCGGCGAGGAAACCCGGGTTCGTCACGACCGCGAGGCCGAGTGCGGCGAGCCGGGCCGCGTACCCGGGCGGCACGATGCCGGCATGTTCGACGCGGTCGCCGGGGGTGCTGTCCGCCTCCTCGATCGCCGCGACGAGCGTCACCAGCTGCTCGGCGGTGACGCAGTGCACGGCGACCGGGGACCCGGCGGCATGGCTCTCCCGAATCGTGGCGGCGAGCTCGGCCACCGGCGGCAGCGTCGCATCGTCGAGCACGAGCTTCTGCGGGCCGAGCGTCACCCGCACGGCGTCGTCGGGCAGGGACAGCCCGGGCGGTGACATCAACACCAGCCGAGGCAGCCCGCCCTCGGCGTGGTCACCCGCGGCGCCCCCGGCCTGGCCCGCGTCGCCTCGGTCCGGACCGAGGCGAGCCGCGTCGGCCCGGTGTGGTTCGGCGGACGGAAGGCCGGTGGTCCAGAGCGCGGCCAGTGCGTTGGTCTCCGTCTGGTCGCGGTCCGGGGTGGCGTCGGTCCAGCGGGTGACGCCCCACTGGGCCGCCTGCCGGGCCAGGTCCGCCAGCGCCACCGGGAACGGGTCGCGGACGGTGGCGGTCCGGTCCCGCAGCCAGTCGTCCGCGCGCCAGAGCCGCCCGGTCGGCTCGCCGGAGGCGTCCCGTTCGATCCCGGCGACCGTGCTGCCCGCGGCCCCGGTGAGGAGGAGCGCCGCGCTGTTCAGGATCCACAGGGCGCCGGTGCGGTGCTGGATCCGGGTCGGACGCCCGCCGGTCAGCGCGTCCAGGCGGTGCCGGTCGAGCGGGCCGCCGGTGCTCTCGTGCCAGCCGACCCCGCGCAGCCAGACATCCGGCGGTGCCACGGCGGCGGCCTCTCGGACGCGGCGGTCGAAGTCGTCCGGACCGTCGGCCCCGGCCAGCCGGACCGACCATCGCGTCGCCGCCCAGGCGCGCAGGTGGACGTGGTGGTCGTGCAGGCCGGGAAGCAGCGCGCCGCCGTGGGCGTCCAGGGCCGGCTCGCCCGGGGAACGGTCGAGCCCGGCTCCGACCGCGACGATCAGCCCGCCCGCGATCCGGACGTCGACCCCGCCGGCGCCGTCGACCTCCGCGCCCCGAATCAGCACGACGCGCTCCAGATCGACCTGCGGCGGTTCTGGGTTGACCTGCGGTGGTCCCGGGCCGACGCGCGGCGGCCCTGGGCCGTGATGCGGCCGCTCGGGGTCGACCTGCGGGCGTTGCGGAACGCCGCCGGGTCGGACCTGGTCATCGCGCGGTGTCCGGATCAGCCGCGGCACCCTCGGGCACGTGGCGCAGTGTGCCGTCGGCACCCCGTCGGTGCAGGTAGGCCGGGCCGTCAGCCGGCCGGTTCACGGCTGCGCAGACGCCGGCCATCGCGACGTCGAGCAGGTGGCCGCCGCCGCTCCGCCGCGACGCCAGCCCGGCCGCCGCCGCGTACAACCCGGTCAGCGGATCGGCGATCGCGTCGCCGCAGAACACCGGCGAGCCGTCCGGTGCGGTGGCGACCAGGCCGCCGGCCACCGCGGCGTCGTCGCCGAACGCCACCCGCTGCGCCGGGTCGTCGCGGCCGTACCCGGTGATCGAGATCCAGGTGCGGCCAGCGCGGGCGGCGAGCCAGTCCTCGGCGACGAGCCCGAGCCGGCGCAGGGCCCGCGGACGGCTGCTCTCCACGACGACGTCCGCCTCGGCGGCGAGCGCGGCCAGCGCGGCGCGCCCCGCCGGCGTGCCGAAGTCGAGGACGACGCTCGCGTGCCCGGCGTGCAGTTCGGCGTAGAACTCCGGCGGACCGAACCGCGCGCCGTCCGGGCGGCGCACGTCCTCGACCTTTACGACATGCGCACCGGCCCGGCCGAGCAAGTGGACGCAGAGCGGTCCGGCCCACATCGCGGACAGGTCCAACACGACGCACGACCCGAGCCGCCCGGCGTCGCCGAGCCGCGGGCCCGGCTCGCCGAGGCGGTGGGTGCGCAGTGGCGCCAACCCGGCCGCGCTTCCGAGCACCGCGGCCGGGATGCCGAGCAACTGCGCGCGGTCGGCGAGCACTTCGGCCGGGCGGGACGCGGCCGCAGCGGCCACCGACCCCCAGTGATCGGAAGAGACCTCGGCCTCGAGCAGCGCGGGCAGCAGGTCCAGATCGGTCGGCCGGGACAGGTTGACCGCGAGCCAGCCGTCCGCGGCCCGCAGCAGCCGGCAACTCCCGTTCGCCGACGTTCGCCCGGCCCGCTTCCAGCCGTGCAGCGCGGCCCGCCCGGCCAGGACGTGGGCCGCGTCGACGTCGAGCGGCGCCAGCGCGGCGACCAGCGCCTCCACCCGCGCGGCCACCGGCGCCGAAGGAGCCCCGGGCGGATCGTCCGGAGCCCCGGTCAAGTCGGCCAGCCCCCACGCGAACCAGGTCTCGACCGCGCACCGCCCCGGGACGTCGCAGCACCGCACGGCGAACACACCCCGAGCCTAGGCCACGAGCGAACCGGACCCACTCGGGCGAGCTATGGCCCGCCCAAGGGGGTCCGGTTCGGGGATGGGTCAGGCTCGGCGTTCGGCTCCGACCAGCTCGGGCTCGGCGGACGGGGCGCCGTGGTCGTCGTCGAGCATCGTGGCCTCGTCGAACGGGGACCGGCCGGCGAGCACCTCGGTGGCGCGCTCCCGGTCGAAACCGTCGGTCCAGACGCCGACCAGCACGGTCGCGACCGCGTTGCCGGCGAAGTTCGTCAGCGCGCGGGCCTCGGACATGAACCGGTCGATGCCGACGATCAGGCCGACGCCGTCGAGCAGCGCGGGCTTGTGCGACTGCAGACCGGCGGCCAGCGTCGCCAGACCCGCGCCGGTCACCCCGGCCGCGCCCTTCGACGCGATGATCATGAACAGCAGCAACCCGATCTGCTCGCCGATCGACAGCGGCTGGTCCAGCGCGTCCGCGATGAACAGCGACGCCATCGTCAGGTAGATCGCGGTGCCGTCGAGGTTGAACGAGTACCCGGTCGGCACCGTGATGCCCACGACCGGACGCGAGACGCCGAAGTGCTCCATCTTCGCGATCAGCCGCGGCAGCGCCGACTCCGAGGACGACGTCGACAGGATCAGCAGGAACTCACGGGCCAGGTACCGGAACAGCGAGAGGATGTTGATCCGCGCGATCGTCCAGAGCAGCAGCCCCAGGATGCCGAACACGAAGATCGCGCACGTGAGGTAGAAGCCGAGCATCACCTGGAGCAGCGCGCTCAACGCGTCCCAGCCGGTCTCGCCGACCACCGCGGCGATCGCACCGAACGCACCGATCGGCGCCAGCCACATGATCATCGCCAGCACCCGGAAGACCAGCTTCTGCAGGTAGCCGACGCCGCGGAGGACCGGTTCGCCGCTCCGCCCCATCGCCTGCAGCGCGAAGCCGACCAGCAGCGCGACGAACAGCGTCTGCAGGACCTTGCCCTCGGTCAGCGACGAGACCAGCGTGGTCGGGATGATGCCGAGCAGGAAGTCGACGGTGCCACCCTCACCCTCGGCGGCCAGCTCCTTGCCGGCGTCGGCGGTGCCTTCCAGGTCGAGCCCGGATCCGGGGTGGATCAGGTTGCCGACGACCAGGCCGATCGCCAGCGCGAACGTCGACATGACCAGGAAGTAGCCGAGCGCGAGGCCGCCGACCTTGCCGACCTTGGCAGCGCTGCGGATCGACCCGATACCCAGGACGATCGTGCAGAAGATGACCGGGCTGATCATCATCTTGATCAGGTCGACGAAGCCGGTGCCCAGCGGTTTCAGCGCCACGCCCCAGTCGGGTTTGACCAGTCCGAGCGTGGCGCCGAGAACAACCGCGACGATGACCGCGATGTAGAGGTAATGGGTCCGATCGCGGCGCGGCGGGGGGTTCTCCGGCGTGGTCTCGTCCGGCGGCGGGGTGGTGTTGCCCGGCGGTGCGGCAGTACTGGACATGAGGGGACGCCTTCTTTCTGCGCGATGTCGTCAACGGCACGGCAGTAACTTGATGCCCAGAATCTCGGCGACAGTGACCTCGGTCACCGTTCTGTACATAACGATCCCCGAGAGGGAGGCCGCCCCGGTGTTACGTCCGCGGGACTGGAGCCTGGCCCGCCAGCTGCTCGCACTGCAGATCGCGGTGGTGACGGTGGTCGTCGCCGCCGGGCTGGGCGCCGCGATCGCGCAGGCAGAGCAGGCCACCGAGGAGAGCGCGGCCACCCGCGCGCTGGCGATCGCCCGCTCCGTCGCCGCGACGCCCGACGTCCGGGCCGCGCTGGAGCTGCCCGACCCCAGCCCGGTGCTGCAACCGCACGCGGAGAACGTGCGCCGGGCCACCGGCACTGACTTCGTCGTCGTGATGAGCGCGGCCGGGATCCGCTACACCCACCCGGACGAGACCCAGATCGGAAAGAAGTTCCTCGGCCACATCGACCGGGCCGTTCGCGGTGAGGCGTTCACCGAGACCTACACCGGGACGCTGGGGCCGTCGGTGCGTGCGGTGGTGCCGGTGATCGCCGACGGCACGGTGCGGGCCCTGGTGTCGGTGGGCATCAAACGCAGCGCGGTCGACCGCACGCTGCAGGGTCAGCTGCCGACGCTCGCGCTGGCCGGTGTCCTCGCGCTGCTGCTGGCCGCGGCCGGGACCTGGCTGGTCAACCGGCGGCTGCGCCGCCAGACCCACGACCTCGGCCCGCGTGAGCTGAGCCGGATGTACGCGTACTACGACGCGGTGCTGCACGCGGTCGGGGAAGGTTTGCTGCTGCTCGACCGGGACGGCCGGGTGCAGCTGGTCAACGACGAGGCCCGCCGGTTGCTCGGACTGCCTTCCGACGCCGCCGGCCAACACGTGGACGCCCTGCCGGTGCCGACGACGCTCGGCGCCGCGCTGGCCGCCGGTGAGCAGCGGGTGGACGAGATCCACCTGACCGGCGACCGCGTCCTGGTCGTGAACCAGCGGCCGGCCGGTGGCGGCAGCGTCGTCACGCTGCGGGACCACACCGACCTGCAGGCGCTCACCGGCGAACTGGACTCGGTGCGCGGCTTCGCCGAGTCGCTCCGCTCGGCGGCGCACGAGGCGTCGAACCGCCTGCACACGGTCGTGTCGCTGATCGGCCTCGGCCGGGTGAGCGAGGCGGTGGAGTTCGCGACCGGCGAGCTCGCGCTGAGCCAGCGGCTGGCCGACCGCGTCGTCGAGGCGGTGGAGGAGCCGGTCCTGGTCGCGTTGCTGCTGGGTAAGGTGGCGCAGGCCGCCGAGCGGGGCGTCGAGCTGGTGCTGGAGCCGGACGCGCAGGTGCCGCCCGGCGTCGCCGACCCGCGGGACCTGGTGACGATCGTCGGCAACCTGATCGACAACGCGGTGGACGCGGCGGTCGCGGCGCCACCGCCGCGCCGGGTCGAGGTGGGTGCGTGGGTCGACGACGACACCCTGGTGTTCCAGGTGACGGACTCCGGGACGGGGCTGGAGGCCGGGCAGGTGGAGCAGGCGTTCGCCCGCGGCTGGTCGACGAAGACCGACGGGCGGCTGATCGGCCGTGGCCTCGGGCTGGCGCTGGTCGGTCAGGCCGTGCACCGGCACGGCGGGCGGATCGACGTCGCCGGTGACGGTGGCGCGGTGTTCACGGTCCGGCTCCCGATGCGGGCCCGGGTGTCGTCATGATCAGGGTTCTGGTCGTGGAGGACGATCCGATCGCCGCGGACGCGCACGCCGCGTACGTCGGGCGGGTGCCGGGGTTCACGGTGGCCGGGGTGGCGCTCAACGCCGCCGACGCGCTCCGCCGGATGAGCCGGACCGACGTCGACCTGGTGCTGCTCGACATGCACCTGCCGGACCTGCACGGCCTGGACGTCTGCCGCCGGATGCGGGCGCACGGCCATCATGCGGACGTCGTCGCGGTGACCTCCGCCCGTGACCTGAACACCGTCCGGTCGGCGGTCTCGCTCGGCATCGTCCAGTACCTGATCAAGCCGTTCGTGTTCGCGACGTTCGCGGAGAAGCTGGAGCAGTACGCCGCCTACCGGTCGCGGGTCGCCGGCGGTGGCGTGATGAGCGGCCAGCACGAGGTCGACCGGGCCCTCGCGGTGCTGCACGGCCGGGGCCAGACCGGCCTGCCGAAGGGCATGAGCCCGGAGTCGCTGGACGCGGTGACGGCGGCGCTGCGCGACACGGCCGCCGCGGTGTCGGCGAGCGAGCTGGCCGAGGACCTGGGCATGTCGCGGATCACCGCCCGGCGGTACCTCGAACACCTCACCGACGCCGGGCTGGCGTCCCGCGCGGCCCGCTACGGCCGCGCGGGACGTCCCGAGCTCGAGTACCGCTGGGTCGGCTGACCCAGGATCAGCCCAGCCAGTCCTTCAGCACCTCGGCGGTGTGCTGACCGGACCCGGGGGGCGGCGTCGGCGTGCCGGGCGGCGTCCGGGAGAACCGGGGTGCCGGTGCGGCCTGCGGGACGCCGTTCTGGTCGACGACCGTGTTCCGGGCGGCGACGTGCGGGTGGTCGGCGGCCTCGGCGAACGTCAGCACCGGCGTGACGCACGCGTCGGTGCCGTCGAAGACCGCGGCCCACTCGTCCCGGGTCTTGGTGGCGAACACCTCGGTGAAGCGTTTGCGGATCGCCGGCCAGTTGCCCCGGTCGTCGCGCGACGGGAGGTCGTCGACGGCGAGGCCGGTCAGCAGCGCGGCCCAGAACTGCGGCTCCAGCGCACCCACGGCCACGTACTGCCCGTCGGCGCACTCGTAGGTGTCGTACCAGGGCGCGCCGCCGTCGAGCAGGTTGACGCCGCGCTCGTCGCTCCAGGCGCCGGCGCCCCGGAACGACCAGAACATCTGGGAGAGCAGCGTGGCGCCGTCGACCATCGCGGCGTCGACGACCTGGCCCCGCCCGGACCGCTCGCGCTCGAACAGCGCGGACAGGATCCCGACCAGCACCAGCATCGAGCCGCCGCCGAAGTCACCGACGTAGTTCAGCGGCGGGACCGGACGCTCACCGGCGCGGCCGATCGCGTGCAGTGCGCCGGTGATCGAGATGTAGTTGATGTCGTGCCCGGCGGTGCGAGCCCACGGGCCGTCCTGGCCCCAGCCGGTCATCCGGGCGTAGATCAGCCGGGGGTTGACCGCGACGCAGTCGTCCGGCCCGAGCCCGAGCCGTTCGGTGACGCCCGGCCGGTAGCCCTCGAGCAGGACGTCCGCCTTCTCGACGAGCGCGAGGAGCTGCGCCTTCTCGTCCGGATCCTTGAGGTTGAGCGCGACCGAGCGGCGTCCGCGCACCAGCTGGTCGGCGGAGCCCGCGGTCGGGTCCAGCCCGGGCACCGGGCGGTCGACCCGGACGACGTCGGCGCCGAGGTCGGCGAGGATCATCGCGGCGTGCGGGCCGGGGCCGATGCCCGCCAGCTCGAGGACTTTCAGCCCGGCGAGTGGTCCGGCGCCCATTCAGCGTCCCTTCCAGACCGGTGCGCGCTTCTCGGCGAACGCCCGAGAGCCTTCCTGGGCGTCCTCGGACCCGAGCACCGGCCCGACGATCGAGCCCTGCTTCTTCCACAGGTCGGCGTCGGCCCAGTCCTGCGACTGCACGATCAGCTGCTTGGACGCCGCGACCGCGAGCGGCCCGTTGGCGGCGACCCGGGCGGCCAGCGCCTTCGCGCCGTCCAGTGCCCCGCCGCTCGGCGTCAGCGTGTTGACCAGGCCGAAGCGGTGGGCGTCGGCGGCCGGGAGCGGATCACCGGTCAGCGCCAGCTCCATCGCGATCGCGGGCGGGATCCGGCGGGGGAGCCGCACCAGCCCACCGGCCGCCGCGACCAGGCCGCGCTTGACCTCGGGAATGCCGAACTTCGCGTCCTCGGCGGCGACGATCAGGTCGCAGGCCAGCGCGATCTCGCAGCCGCCGGCCAGCGCCCAGCCCTCCACCGCGGCGATGACCGGCTTGCGCGGCGGCAGCATCGTGATGCCGCCGAAACCCCGCCGGTCGTCGTTGGGGTTCTCGCCCGCGACGAACGCCTTGAGGTCCATGCCCGCGCAGAACGTGCCGCCGGCCCCGGTGATGATGCCCAGCGTCAGGTCGTCTCGCTCGTCCAGTTCGTCGAGCGCGGCGGCGATGCCCACCGACACCGCGTTGTTCACCGCGTTGCGCGCTTTCGGCCGGTTGATCGTGATGACCGATACGCCGTCGGCGTGCTCGACCTGCACCTCGTCGCTCACGTGAGCAGCCTCCCGCCGTTGGAATCCGCGTTCGTTCGCAACGTATCGGAGCGGCGTCCCCGCGGGAGGAGTTTTTCGGTCAGTCCTGACCGGAAATGTGCTGAGAGAGCGATCACATCACACTCGTCGGACGCCCGGTGGC
The DNA here is from genome assembly GCF_900143005.1 of Cryptosporangium aurantiacum. Classification (NCBI taxonomy): domain Bacteria; kingdom Bacillati; phylum Actinomycetota; class Actinomycetes; order Cryptosporangiales; family Cryptosporangiaceae; genus Cryptosporangium; species Cryptosporangium aurantiacum. The sequence continues at coordinate 96,224 of NZ_FRCS01000020.1, read as the reverse complement.
GCGTCGGGGCCGGGCTACCGTTCGGTCGTGCAGACGACCACGGGCGCTCCGACGATCCTCGATCTCTTCACGTTGGAAGAGGTCGAGCGTGACCTCTACCGGGCGAACACCGTCTTCGACGACCCGTTCCCGCTCTACGGGGGCCAGGTGGCCGGGCAGGCGCTGGCCGCGGCCGGAGCGACGGTTCCCGAGGGGCGTCCGCCGCACTCGCTGCACGGTTACTACCTGCGCGGCGGCGACTCCGCCCAGCCGACGCTGTTCCGCGTCGACCGTGACCGGGACGGCCGCTCGTACTCCGCCCGCCGGGTCACCGCGCTGCAGGGCGACCGCGTGGTGTCCACGATGTCGTGCTCGTTCTCGGTGGAGGAGGACGGTCCGGACGCGGAGGCGTCCGGGATGCCGGACGTCCCGGACCCGACGACGCTCCCGGCGGCGCCGATGCCCCGGCTGTTCTCGATGGAGGGCTCGCTGCCGCCGGCGCCGTACCCGGGCAGCGAGTGGCCGACCCGGTTCTGGGCCCGCTGCACCGTCGACCTGCCCGAGGATCCGCTGATCCACGCGTGCGTGCTGACGTACCTCTCGGACATCTCGACCGGCCTCGCGCCGTACCACGACGAGACGTCCGCGTCCGGATCGAGCCTCGACCACGCGATCTGGTTCCACCGCCCGATCCCGATGGACGAGTGGGTGCTGATGGACCTGGTGCCGCACTCGGTGGCCCGTGGGCGCGGTTTCTACCACGGCATGATCCGCACCGCCGGTGGCACGCTCGGCGCGACGATCGCCCAGGAAGCGCTGTTCCGCGCCCGCGGCAGCAGCGTCTTCCACCAGCCGCGGCGCTAACCGGCCACCGACTCCAGGAACCGCAGGCGGTCGGCGGTCGCTCGTTGAGTGACCGCCGCATCCGGGGCGAGCAGGTCGAACGCGTGCGGCGCCCCGGCGTGCATGTGCATCTCGACCGGGATGCCGACGCGGGCCAGGCGCGCGCCGAACGTCAGGCCCTCGTCCCGGACGATGTCCAGGCTGCCCACCTCCAGGTAGGTCGGCGGCAGCCCGGCGACGTCGCTGGCGCGCGCCGGGGCCGCGTAGGCCGGGGCGTGCGCGGGCTCGGCGTCCACCGGGCGGTCGAGCACGGCCGCCCAGGCGGCCCGGTTGTCCTCGTAGCGCCAGAGCGCGCCCCGACCCAGCAGCGGGTCCGGCGTCACCGTGCGGTCGTCGAGCATCGGGTAGACGAGCAGCTGCCCGGCGAGCGTCGGACCACCGCGGTCCCGGCCGAGCAACACGGCGCCGGCGGCGATCGCCGCTCCGCCGCCGTCGCCGGCCACCGCGATCCGGGTGGGGTCCGAACCCAGCTCGCCGGCCTTCTTCGCGGCCCAGACGATCGCCGCGTATCCGTCCTCGACCCCGGCCGGGTACGGGTGCTCCGGCGCGAGGCGGTAGTCGACGGCGAGCATCGGGATGCCGCCCGCACCGACGTACCGGCGCATCACCGGGTCGTAGATGTCCAGGTCGCCCGCGACCATGCCGCCGCCGTGGAAGTAGACGACGAGCCCGGTCTCCGGCGTGCCGGGGCTGCGGTAGAGCCGCATCGGGACCTGGGTGCCGTCGGCGGAGGTCGCGGCGTGCCGGGTGACCTCGATACCGGGCGGAACCGGCGGTTCGGCCGCGAGCGCGCGCAGCACCGGATCGAGCGAGGCCCGCACCGCTGTGACGTCACCGCCGCTCGGTGGCCGGTCGGCCGCCCCGCGACGGCCGTTCCCTAGCCGGGCGTCGAGCGCCGCGCTGATCTCCGGGTCGAGGCCGAGCGCCATCCGCCACCTCCGTGCTTGAGGACGTCTTTGACCGCAGGTTACCCAAGTTGACCCTGTATGTTCTATTTCGGGGTGGTTGAGGGCCGCCGTTCACCATGCCTTCTGCTGCCGGTTTGGCGACCCCCCTAGCCTGACGGGATGGTGCTGGGATTACCTGCCGAGATCCAGGGATGCCTCTTCGACCTGGACGGCGTTGTGACACGAACAGCCGCGCAGCACGCGAAGGCGTGGAAGACGATGTTCGACCAGTTTCTGGCCGAGTACGCGCAGGGCCAGGCGCCGTTCGACGTCGATACCGACTACCTCCGTTACGTCGACGGACGGAAACGTTTGGACGGGACGCGGGCGTTCCTCGCGTCCCGCGGAATCACGCTCCCCGAGGGAACACCGTCCGACACCGCGGCCGACCACACCGTCCTCGGCCTCTCGAACGCGAAGAACGCGCTCGTCCTGGACCTGATCGCCGCCGAGGGCGTCGAGGTGTTCGACGACGCGGTCACGTACCTGACCGCGGTCCGCGACGCGGGGCTGGCCCGTGCGGTGGTGACGTCGTCCGCGAACGCCGAGCAGGTCCTCACCGTGACCGGGCTGGCCGGGCTGTTCGACTACCGGGTCGACGCGCTGGTCGCGGCCGAGCGTCATCTCGCGGGCAAACCGGCGCCGGACACGTTCCTGGCCGGTGCCGAACTGCTCGGTTTGCGTCCGCACCAGGCGGCGGTATTCGAGGACGCGCTGGCCGGCGTGGAGGCCGGGCGAGCCGGGGGCTTCGGGCTGGTGGTGGGCGTCGACCGGATCGGACATCCGGACGGGCTGAAGACCGCGGGCGCCGACGTCGTCGTCTCCGCGCTGACCGAGCTGCTGGAGGTGCCGTGATCGTCAACGGCCCGTTCGCGATCGACCCGTGGTCGATCCGTGAGGACAGCGTCGACCTGGACCGGCTGGAGGCCAGCGAGTCGGTCTTCACGCTCGCCAACGGCCACATCGGACTCCGTGGCAACCTCGACGAGGGAGAGCCGCACGGTCTGCCCGGTACCTATCTCAACTCGTTCTGCGAGCTGCGGCCGCTGCCGTACGCCGAGGGCGGGTACGGCTATCCGGAGTCCGGGCAGGCCGTCGTCAACGTCACCAACGGGAAGCTGATCCGGCTGCTGGTCGACGACGAGCCGCTCGACGTCCGCTACGGCGAGGTACGCGCGCACGAGCGGGAGCTGGACTTCCGCACCGGGCTCCTGACCCGCCGGCTGGACTGGGTCTCGCCGGCCGGTAAGTCGGTCACGCTCCGGACCGAGCGGCTGGTCTCGCTGGTCCAGCGATCGGTCGCGGCGATCAACTACACGGTGACCGCGGGCGACGAGCCGGTGCAGCTCGTCGTGCAGTCCGAGCTGTTCGCCAACGAGGAGTTACCACCGACCGGAAAGGATCCGCGGATCGAGGCGGCGCTGGCCAGGCCGCTGCAGCCGGAGGTTCAGACCGCCGAGGCGAGCTGCGCCGCGCTGCTGCACAGCCTGCGCGGCAACGGCCTGCGGATGGCAGCCGCGATGGACCACGACGTGCACGGCCCGGCCGGGACCCAGACCCACTCCGACGCCAGGGACAACATCGGCCGGACCACGGTGATCTGCCGCCTGGCCCCGCGCCGCTCGCTCCGGATCGTGAAGTACCTCGCGTACGGCTGGTCGTCCCGCCGGTCGCTGCCCGCGCTCAACGACCAGGTCCGTGCGGCGCTCACCGCGGCCCGGTACCAGGGCTGGGACGGGCTCTGCGACGATCAGCGCGGCTACCTGGACGCGTTCTGGCAGAGCGCGGACGTCGAGATCGACGGGGACGCCCAGCTCCAGCAGGCCGTCCGGTTCGGGCTGTTCCACGTCCTGCAGGCCGGTGCCCGCGCCGAGGGGCGCGCGATCCCGGCGAAGGGCCTCACCGGACCGGGATACGACGGCCACACGTTCTGGGACACCGAGACGTTCGTCCTGCCGATGCTGAGCCACACGCTGCCGGACGCCGCCGCGCACGCGCTGCGCTGGCGCCGGACGACGCTCCCGCTCGCGATCGAACGCGCCCAGACGCTGGGGCTGGAGGGCGCGGCGTTCCCGTGGCGGACGATCCGCGGCCAGGAGTGCTCCGGCTACTGGCCCGCCGGGACCGCGGCGCTGCACGTCAACGCCGACATCGCGGACGCCGTGCTCCGGCACGTCGCCGCCACCGGCGACGAGGAGTTCGAGCGGACGGTCGGCATCGAACTGCTGGCCGCGACCGCCCGGCTGTGGCGCTCGGTCGGGCACCACGACTCCGACGGCGGCTTCCGGATCGACGGTGTCACCGGGCCGGACGAGTACAGCGCGCTGGCTGACAACAACGTCTTCACGAACCTGATGGCCCAGCGGAACCTCCGTGGGGCCGCCAACGCGTGCGAACGCCATCCCCAACGCGCCATGGAGCTGGACGTCGACAGCGAGGAGATCGCGTCCTGGCGTGACGCGGCCGCCGCGATGGTGGTGCCGTACGACGCCAAGCGCGGCGTCCACAAACAAGCCGAGAACTTCACCGACCACGCGATGTGGAACTTCGCCGGCACCCACGCCGACGAGTACCCGCTGCTGCTGCACTTTCCCTACCTCGAGCTGTACCGCAAGCAGGTGGTCAAACAGGCCGACCTAGTGCTCGCGATGCAGCTCTGCCCGGAGGCGTTCACCCCCGAGGAGAAGCAGCGGAACTTCGCGTACTACGAGCAGATCACCGTGCGGGACTCCTCGCTCTCGGCGGCCACCCAGGCCGTCCTCGCCGCGGAGACCGGGCACCTCCGGCTGGCCTACGAGTACCTGTGCGAGACCGCGATGCTCGACCTGCACGACCTGGCCGGCAACACCGGCCACGGCCTGCACATCGCCGCGCTGGCCGGGGTCTGGTCCGGCGTCGTGGTCGGCTTCGGCGGCATGCGGCACCTGTCGGCGGGGCTGGCGTTCGCGCCGCGATTGCCCCCGGAGCTGTCCCGGATCGCGTTCCGGCTGCGGTGGCGGGGCCGCCGGTTGCGGGTCGAGATCACGCCGACCGAGGCGCGGTACCTGCTCCTCGAGGGGGCCGAGCTGACGCTCCTGCACCACGGTGACGAACTGCGGCTGCCGACGTCCGGCGTGGTGACGGCGGAGATCCCGCCGGCCCCGCCGGTGGAGCCGGTACGGCAGCCGGTCGGACGGGAGCCGCTGGTGCGTCGCTTGCGGTGATCCCGCCCGCGCGGGCCGTTCCCGCCCTCGGCCGGGTGTGCCACTGTGGAACAGGGTGCACCAGGGGGAGGACGATGTGGGCGGGAACGACCCGGGGACGCGACTGTCCCTGACCAGCGACGAACTGCCGGTCCTGTTCGAGGCCGCCGACAACGCGGCCTTACGCGGCCAGCGGCGGACGCTGCACTGCAACCGTGCCCGGTTGTTGGGCGCGGTGGTCGCGGCGCTCGGCGGCGGGCTGACGCTCACCGTGGACGGGAAGGACCTCTGGGCGTTCGTCGCGCTGATCGGTTTTGTCGTCGCGCTGGTGGCCGAGCTGACGCTGTTCGTCCAGCAGCCGGAGCGGGACTGGTACCACGGCCGTGCGGTGGCCGAGTCGGTCAAGACGCTCGCCTGGAAGTACGCGGTCGGCGGCTCGCCGTTCCCGCCGACCCTGCCCGAGGCCGACGCCAAGCGGCTGCTGCGCGACCGGGTGCGGGCGGTGGTGATCAAGGGCAGCGACCGGATCGTGGTCTCCGAGCACGGGCCGCTGATCACCGAGAGCATGGCCGCGCTGCGCCAGGGCTCGCGGGAGGAGCGCCTCGCGGTCTACCTGCGTGACCGGATCAGCGATCAGCAGCACTGGTACGCGAGCGCGGCCGGGCGGAACCGGGTGCGCGCGCAGTTCTGGCGGCTGGTGCTGGTTCTCGGGGAGGTCGCGGCGATCATCGCGGCCGCAGGGCGGGCGTTCAGCGGGTGGGAGGGCGACTGGTCGGGGATCCTCGCCGCGGTGGTGGCGTCCGCGGCGGCCTGGCTCGGGATCAAACGGCACGACGAGTTGGCCGCCGCGTACTCGGTGGCCGCGACCGAGCTGGCGATCGCCGCCGACCGGCTGGCGGACGCCACCGAGGAGGACTGGCCGGGGATCGTCGCGGACGCCGAGGAGGCGATCAGCCGCGAGCACACGCTCTGGCTGGCGTCCCGGTCGGATCCGGGGACCACGCTGACGGTCGACGACGTCCGCAAGGCAGTTCCGGCCCCCGCGGAGGAAGTCCGCAAACCCACCCCCGCCGCCGAGTCCTGACGCGAGTCGCCCGCGCGCGACCCCTGGGGGTTCGGGGCCGCGCGCGGCCTCCTCGCTCAGGCCGGGGCGTCGGCGAGGGGCCAGCCGCCCGCGGCGAGCCGGGCCGAGACCCGCGCCACGTCCTCGACCGACGCTTCGTCCAGCGTGGCCTCGTTGATCAGCTGCTCGACGGCTGCCGTCGTGATCTCCGTACCGTTCATCGCGAGCACCGCGAGATCGGACGCGATCGCGTGCACCTCCTGATCGGTCAGCTTTCGCCGGAGCAGACCGAGCAGCACGACGTAGTCCTGGCGGGGCACCCCGGAGGGGTACCCGGCCCGCAGCCACTCCAGCGCACGGGCGACAAAACTGGCGCGCGGTTCGCTCATCGCTTTAGTCCTTGCTCTGGATGGTCGGGTAGATGTGCTCGAAGCTCAGCTCTTTCCCGAGTCCGAACAGGACGATGTACGCGATGCCCAGGGCGACGGCGGCTACCACCAGCGCGAAACACAGGATGCCGATCGCGCGCCCGCCGGGGTGCGGCGGCGGCGCCGAGGTCCCGGCGGCGTGAACCTCGGCCTCGCCGCCCTGTCCCCAGGCCATCGTCCGGATCCCGAACGCGAACAGCGTCGGCAGGCCGGCGCCGAGGACGAGACCGATCAGCAGGACCTTCCAGGCCGCCTCGAAGGCGAGTGACACGTTGTGCACGAGTTCTCTCCGATCTAGACGGACGCGGGGGTGCGGGCGGGCCGCGCCGGGGCGTCGTCCCACTCGTCGTTGACGTTGCCCGCATGGACCGGAGCCAGCCGCGAGCGCAGGTACATCGCGCCGGCCGCGGCGCAGAGCAGCGCGAACACCACCAGCGCGCCGGTCAGGCCGCCGCCGAGCAGATCCCCGACGAACCAGAGCAGCGCGCCGACCAGCGCGGCGCTCGGGATCGTGATCAGCCAGGCGGTGACCATCCGTCCGGCCACGCGCCACCGCACGGCGGCGCCGCGCTTGCCGATCCCGGTGCCGAGGATCGAGCCGGTCGCGACGTGCGTGGTGGACAGCGCGAACCCGAGGTGGCTCGACGTCAGGATCACCGCGGCCGAGGCGCTCTCGGCGGCCATGCCCTGCGGCGACGTGATCTCGACCAGGCCCTTGCCGAGCGTCCGGATGATGCGCCAGCCGCCGAGGTACGTCCCGGCCGCGATCGTGATCGCGCAGGAGGCCTTGACCCAGAACGGGATCGCTTCGGTGTCGGTCCAGTGCCCGCTGGCGATCAGTGCCAGCGTGATGACGCCCATCGTCTTCTGTGCGTCGTTGGTGCCGTGGGCGAGCGAGACCAGCGACGCCGATCCGATCTGACCCCAGCGGAAGCCGGTCTCGGTGTAACGCTGGGTCACGCCGCGGACAACGGCGTAGATCAGGAACGTCCCGGCGGCGGCGATCGCGCAGGCGATCAGCGGCGACAGGATCGCGGGCAGGATCACCTTCCCGACGACGCCGTCGAGCTTGCTGCCGTCGCCGTTCCAGTTGACGCCGCTCCAGCCGAGGCCGGCGATCGTCGCGCCGATCAGGCCGCCGAACAGCGCGTGCGAGGAACTGGACGGCAGTCCGAGTAACCAGGTGAGCAGGTTCCAGATGATCGCGCCGGCCAGCCCGGCCAGCACGATGAGCAGGAGCGCCTGACCGCCGTCGGCGGCGAGCGACTCCTTGGGTGCACCGTCGGAGTTCTGGATCTTCACCACGGCGTTCGTCACCGTGAGCGCGACCTCGACGGAGAGGAACGCGCCGATCAGGTTGAGGATCCCGGACAGGGCGACGGCGGTCTTCGGCCGGAGCGCCCCGGTGGCGATGGACGTGGCCATCGCGTTCGCGGTGTCGTGGAAACCGTTGGTGAAGTCGAACGTCAGCGCGGTAATCACGACGAGTACCAGAATTACCGTTGCAGCGGTCACGCCGTAGGGGTGCACGTCGCAACCAATCGCCGAAACGACACGTGCCCGAAGTCCACCCACTGTTCGCGCGCGGTTTACCTGGTTCTGCCGGGGCGGCAGGGCTTGCGGAAAGGCTTTCGGTACCGCGGGGCCCATGTTAGCGTGTTGTTGCTTTCAACAACCAAAGCTCGTGGGGGACGCCGACCGTGGTGAACGAAATGCTGCGGCCGACCACCCCGCCGCAGGCCCCAGCGACCCCGCGGTTCATCGTCCCGGTGCTGGCCAGCGGCGGCCTGGTCGCCGCGGTGATGCAGACGATCGTCGTGCCGCTCATCCCGAGCCTGCCCCGGCTGCTGAACGCCGCACCGGACGACGCGACCTGGGTGATCACCGCGACGCTGCTCTCCGCCTCGATCGCGACCCCGGTGGCCGGACGGCTCGGCGACATGTTCGGCAAACGCCGGATGATGATGATCTCGCTCGGACTGCTCGCCGTCGGCGCGGTGTTCTCGGCGCTGAGCAGCTCGCTCGCGCTGATGGTCGTCGGCCGGGTGCTGCAGGGCGCCGGCTCCGGCGCGATCCCGCTGGGCATCAGCCTGATGAAGGACATTCTGCCGCCGGACAAGCAGGGTTCGGCGATCGCGTTCATGAGCTCGACGATGGGCACCGGCGCCGCGATCGGGCTGCCCGCGTCCGCGCTCGTCGCCGAACACCTCGACTGGCACGTGCTGTTCTGGGGCGCCGCCGCGATCGGGCTGCTGGCGCTGGTGGCGGTGGCGGTCACCGTGCCGGAGTCCGGGCTCCGGCCCGGCGGCCGGTTCGACGCGTTCGGCGCGCTCGGGCTCGCGGTCTGGCTCACCGCGTTGCTGCTGGTCATCTCGAAGGGCAACTCCTGGGGTTGGACCAGCCCGGTGATCGGGCTCCTCGCCGCGGTGGTGGCCGTGGTCGTGCCGCTCTGGACGCTGTACGAGCTGCGGCGCCCCGGACCGCTCGTCGACCTCCGCACCACCGTCCGGCGGCCGGTGCTGGTCACCAACGTCGCCTCGGTGCTGATCGGGTTCTCGATGTACGGCAGCGTGATGATCCTGCCCCAGCTGCTGCAGGCACCCACCAGCACCGGCGTCGGCCTGGGGCAGTCGATGCTCGCCGCCGGCCTGTGCATGGCGCCGAGCGGCCTGGTCATGCTGTTCGCGTCACCGCTGTCCGCCCGGCTGTCCGCGGCCCGGGGCGCCCGGACGACGCTGATGGTGGGCGCCCTGGTGCTGGGCACGGCGTTCGCGACCGCCACGTTCCTCATGCAGGCGGTCTGGCAGGTCGTCCTGATCGGCATCTTCACCGGTCTCGGCATCGCGCTCGCCTACGCGGCGATGCCGACGCTGATCATGCAGAACGTCCCGCTGGGGGAGACCGCCGCGGCCAACGGCCTCAACACGCTGATGCGCTCACTCGGCACCTCGCTGTCCAGCGCGGTGATGGCCGTACTGCTCGCCGACACGTTCGTGACCGACGGCGAGGGTCTCCTGCCGACCGGACTCGGGGCGTTCCGGCTCGCGTATCTGGTCGCGGCCGTCGCCGCGGTGACCGGAGCGCTGCTCTGCCTGCTGTTGCCCCGACGATCCTGAGCCGATTTCCGCGCGGGCCCCGATGACTTCGCCCGGCTCACTATAGTGAGGGCGCCGTACCATTCTTCGACCGCGGCCCTCCGCGTTTCAGCCGCCGTCGAAATGCACGGGGGGGAAATAGTTGAGCCGGGCATTCGTCGTCTCTTACGCGCGCTCCGACGCGGAGTACGCGATGCGCCTCGCGCACCATCTTCGCGTGCACGACTTATCGGTGTGGATCGATGCCGATATCCGCTGGGGAACGAGTTTCACTCGCGCCATCAATAGTCACATTCGACAGGCGCTCGCAATTCTTGTCGTTATGTCTCCAGAGGCCGAAAAGTCCGAGTGGGTCGAGCGGGAAATCCTCGAGGGACAGCGGTCCGACCGACAGTTTCTTCCCATTCTCCTGCGCGGTGACCGGTTCTTCCTGTTAGCGGCCACGCACTATTTCGACGCCCGTGGTGACCGGCTTCCCGGCCGGGCCGAGGTCGAGCAGCTGCGTGAGCTCTCCGAGAAGGCCCTGACCGGCGCGAACGACGCCCCGACGATCGTGTTGCCGCAAGCCCCGGCGGACGACCTGGTGCGGACACCGGCGTCCGGCGCCGCGCTGCGCCGGATCGAAGCCCACCTCGCCGGCGGCGAGACCGCGCACGCCGACATCCTCACCACGGCGCTGCTCCTGGACTCGGTGGGCCGCCTATCCCACGGATGGCTACGCCAGGACGACGGGGACGCGCTGCCGCGTGCCCTGCTGGACGAGGTTGACGCGCTGTGGGCGCGGCACTCGTCGGGTGGCTTCGGTTTCCGGGCGCAGGCGCGGTGGCGGGTGAGCCGGCCGCCCGACGCCGGCGACGAGCTCACCGTCCGCGATTTCAGCCGGATGGCAACGGCGCTGGGCTGGCGCACCGGCGGCGGCGCCACTCCGCGGTACGGGCTGTTCGTCGAGCGGGGCCAAGGCCGTCCCGGCTTCTTCCCGACGCTGCGCAACCCGCAGCTCGAGCGGTACCCGTCCTGGCACGACCAGTGGATGCGCACGGTGCTCGCCGTTCACCGCCACCTGCCGGCCGGAGGCGCGCGGTGGTGACGGACTGGGTGCTGCCGGTCCTCGGCGTCGCGATCCTCGTGGGCTGCGCCTACGTCGCGTCGGCGTCGGCGGTCCGGGTGCCCGGCGATCACGTCGGCGTCGTCTACCGCCGTTACGGCGGGCATCCGGGAGCGGACTTCAAGGTCCGCACCCGCGGCGGCGCCGGTCCGCAGGCCGCCACGCTGAACGCCGACCGGGTCTATCTCCGGCCGCGCTGGCTCTACGACGTCGAGTTCGTCCCGCGCGTGACCGTGCCCACCGGGACGATCGGCGTGGTGGTCGCCAAGCATGGCGCTCCACCGGAGCCCGATCGGACGCTCGCCAGGCACGTCGAGTGCGATTCGTTCCAGGACGGACGAGCGTTCCTGCTCGGCGGCGGTCAGGTCGGACGTCAGCAGGCGGTCCTGCTCGGTGGCGGCTCCTACGACGTCAACCCGCACCTGTTCGAGGTGGTCACCGTCGACACGGTCGGCGCCGGACGCTACGGGCTCACCGCCGCCGACCTGCACGAGATCAGCGTGCCGATGGGTGCGACCGGGGTCGTCGTCGTCCAGGAAGGGGCACCGGCGCTCGAGCAGCACGGCGTCGTCGCGCCGGTTGTCGAGGGTCACGCGAGCTTCCAGCGTCCGGAGGTCTTCCTCGCCCGCGGCGGGCGTCGCGGCGCGCAGGCCGAGACGCTGAGCCGGGGCGGCGTGTACCGGATCAACCCGTGGTTCGCCCGGGTCGTGCTCATTCCCACGCGCGACCTCACGCTGGAATGGGCGAAGCGTACTAAACCCGACGACAATTTCGACGTCGCGCTGGACCAGATCCGGATCAACGTCGAAGGTCATTGGTTGCGTTTCGACATGTCGCAGACGATTCGCATTCCGCCGTCCGCCGCTCCGTACCTGATCGGGCGATTCGGGGAACAGGAGACCGTCGCCCACCCCAGCCCCAGCCCGACGACGTCACGCGCGCCGGTTCAGCGTTTTGTCGAGCGGGTGATCGGCCGGACGGTGGAAAGCTATTTCCACGCGACCGCCGCCGCGCACCGGGTCCTCGTCTTCATGTGCCGCCATGACGAAGTCCGTCTGGAATTGGAAGGGCGAGTTCGGGAAGCGATCAGCGAATACGGCGTCGAAGCGGTCAAAACGACGCTTAACGAATTCGAATCCGAAACCCCGGAACTCGACGTTTTGCGCCGGTATCTCGCCGCCGTGCGCGACCGGGGCGCGGCGCTGGACTACGAGCGGCAGATCGCGGAGAAGGAAGAGGAGATCCGCACTATCCGCCGGGCCGGGGACAGGGAGGACCGCAGCTTGGAATCGGTGGCGCTGGAGGACCGGCTGCGCCTGTTGGGCAAGGACGTCGTCACCACCCAGATCTTCCTCGCCGAACTCGCCGCGATGCAGATGCCGAGCGTGATCGCCGGGGACGGCGACGCGCTGCTCCGGGAGTTGCCGGTGAACCGGATGTACTCGCTGATCGACCGGGTGCTCGGCACCGACGGCCCGCGCGTGGTCGAGGCGCCAGTCCCGTCGGCGCCCCCGCCGGGTCTGTCGACGTCGACGGCCGAGGACACGTGTGTACCGCTCTATCTCGTCGTCGACGAGTCCGCCGAGCGGCTGGGCGCCGTGGAGCGCGGCGTCCGGGCGCTGTGCCGCAACCTGATCGAGGCGCCGGCCGTGGGTGCCGTGCTGCGGCTCGCGGTCGTCGGGCTCGGCGACACCGCCGACGAGCGGTTGCCGCTGCGCCGCGTCGCGGGAGCGCTGCCGGAGTTCGGGCTGGTCGCTCGCGGGCGCCCGTCGCTGCGTGCGCTGTTCGCCCGGCTGGGCGACCGCATCCCCGGCGACGTCACGATGCTCAAGGACCAGGGCCTGCGGGTCCGTCGGCCCCAGGTGATCGTGCTGACCGCGCGACCACCGACGGCCGACGATGAGTGGCGGCCGCTGCGTGACCGGCTGGTCGACCGGGACCGGACCCGGTACGCGCCGGAGATCCTGGCCTGCGGCATCGGGACCGCGGACCCGGCGACCGTGGCGGCGCTGGCGACCGGGCCCGGCCTCGCGCTGGTCGCGGCCGACCCGGCGTCGCCTGAGACCGAGGAGCGGGTCGGCGAGCTGCTCCGGTCCTGGGTCGAGCAGCTCGCGCGCGCGGTGCTCGACGGCCGGGAGATGGAGGCGCGGTGTCCGTCGGGGTTCGTGCCTGCCGGCCGGGCCGATTCGAGAGAGCGGTGAGGACGATGACGCAGTCCCCAGCAGAGGTGGCCGGGCAGCTCTGGCCGGTGTACGTGGTGGCCGACGAGTCCGACTCGATGAGCCCCTACCTGGACCAGCTGAACGACGGGCTGGACTCGATCCGGCAGCGACTCGGCGGGCAGCCGATGGCCGCGGCCAAGGTCCGATTCAGCGTGCTCGGCTTCGCCACCGACGCCACGCTGCGCAGCCACCTCGTGGACCTCCGCTCGGCAGTGGAGTTCGCGCCGCTGCGGACCGGTGGCGCGACCGAGTACGGCGAGGCGTTCCGGCTGCTGGCCGACCAGATCCCCCGGGACGTCGCACGGCTCAAGAGCGAGGGCTACCGGGTGTACCGGCCGGCGGTGTTCTTCCTCAGCGACGGCAACCCCACCGACGAACCGGGGTGGTCGCCGGTACGCGACCGGCTCGTCGACCGGATGCTCACTCCGGCGGCGCCGAATATCATCGCGTTCGGGATCGGCGCGGTCGACGGCGACGTGATCCGGCGGGTCGCCACCCAGCCGACGTTCGCGTTCGTTTCCACCGAACCGGCCCAGATCGGTGCGGCCATCCAGGAGTTCTTCAGCAGCCTCCTGCGCAGCCTGGTGGCCTCCACGAGCGCGCCAGCGGACGCACCGCAGGAACTGATCGTCGAACCGCCGCGCCGGTTCCGCGTCGAGTTGGACGTCGTGTGACCGGCGGGCCGTCCGACGAGGGTGACGTCCTCGCGCTGCCCGCCGTCGTCGGGGTCCCGACCGTGGACTTCGCACCACGTCCTCCGTGTCCGCCGGAACCCGGCGACTACCGGCCGGACACCGTGTGCGACGCGTGGTCGGCCGGCCGCCTGACCGTGCGAATGGCGTCGGTGCGCGGGTACGCCCACCGCTACGACGGCACACCCCGTCAGGACGACGCCGTGGCCGTCGCGCATCCCGGGAGCGGCGCGGTCGTGTTCGCGGTCGCCGACGGGGTCTCGGCAGCCGGGGAAGCGCACGTCGGGGCCGCGCTCGCGTGCCGCGCCGCGGTGCGGGTTGTTCTCCGGTCGTTGGATGACGCGCAGGGCGACGGGGACGCGATCGATTGGGACGCCGTCGATTGGGACGCGGTCGTCGGGGCCGCCGCCGCCGCGCTGGTCCGGGACGCCGGGGACGATAAGGGTGCGGCCGCCGCGCGCTTCGCGACCACGCTGGTGACCGGTCTCGTCCGACCCGAGCCGCCCGCCGCGACGCTGGTGCGGGTCGGCGACACCGCCGCGTGGCGGCTACGGGGCGGTGCGTTCGAGGCGCTCACCTCGGCTCCGGGTGACCCCGTCGTGGTGCGGTCGGCCACCGCTGCGCTGCCGGTGGTCCCGGACGTGGTGCGGCCCCAGAGCGTCGATCTGGCGCCCGGGGACGTCGTGCTGGTCGGCACCGACGGGTTCGGCGACCCTCTCGGGGACGGCACCGGTCAGGTCGGCCGGTTGGTCGCGGAGGTCCTGGCGACGCCGCCCTCGGCGTTGCGCTTCGCGCACGTGCTCGATTTCTCCCGGGAGACGTTCGACGACGACCGGACGCTGCTCGCGATCTGGTCGGACCCCGATCCGCCGTGCTGACCACCGGTCTCGGCGAGCGAGTCGTCGCCGACGTGCTCACGCTCGCGCCCGACCTGCTGGGGGACGGCGGGCAGGGACTGGTGTACGAGGTCACCGCCGTGCACGGCCGCGTGTTGCCGAATGCCGTCGTGTACAAGGAGTACCGGCCGGAGTGGCGCGACCGGGTGGATGCGGGCGTCCTCCGCGACCTGGTGCGCTTCCGCCGCACGGCGGGGTCGGTGACCCGGCAGTTCCTGGACGAGCGGACGGCCTGGCCGGAAACCGTGGTCGAGCGGGACGGGCGCGCGGTCGGCTTCCTGATGCAGCGGGTGCCCGCGGCGTTCCTCCGGCCGCTGGCGCTGCCCGGCACCGGCCAGCCGTGCCAGGTGCAGCACCTGCTCAACGACGAGGACTATCTGCGCCGGGCCGGTGTCGAGGTCGACGACCTGTGGCGGCTGGCGTTCCTCCGCGACGTCGCCGAGACGCTGAGCGTCCTGCACCGATTCGGGGTGGCGGTCGGCGACCTGTCGCCGCTGAACGTCTACCCGAACCTGGACGGCACACCACGCTGCTTCTTCGTCGACTGCGACGCGATGGCGCTGCGCGGCCGCTCGGTGCTCCCGCAGGCGCAGACCGGCGGCTGGGCGGCTCCGCCCGGCGCGGCACTGGCGACCGAACAGAGCGACGCGTACAAGCTCGCGTTGCTCGCGGTGCGGTTGTTCGCCGGCGACCAGCAGACCCAGGACCCGGCCGCGCTGAGCCGTGCGTCGGCCCGGCTGGGCGCGCTGGCCCGGACCGGTCTGACCGCGGACGTGGGCACCAGACCGGCACCGGTGGACTGGCTGCAGGCGCTGACCGTGATCTCCACCGAACCCGGAGCCGGAAGCGCGACCCCGCTGCCGAACCGGAGCCGGGCGGCGCTCGGGGCGGGAAACGTCACCCGGACCGCGGGTCGAGGAACCTGGCGGGTGGCCCGGTGGATCGGGTCGGCGCTCTGGTGGGTGCTGCGCCGGGTCGGACGGTGGATCGCGGCGTGGCGCGGCTGGGAGGTCGTCCGGAACGCGCTCCTGGCCGCGCTGGTGCTCTCCGTCCTGTTCCTCGTGGGGTACGCGGGCGTGAAGTTCGTCGGCCATCTCCGCGCCAACGAGGCGAAGGAGGTGGCGGCGATCCTGGCGAAGTCGGAAGAGGACTACGGCCGGATGGTGGCCCTGTTGCCGGCCGAGAAATGGTCCTGTGAATCGGGGCCCAGGCCGACGATTGGGGCGGGTGACGACCAGCTGGACGTCATCGACGCGCTGACCGAGGTCACGAAGAGCCGCGCCGACCTCCGCCGGGACGTGCAGGAGCTCGATCTCCGCTGGGTCGCCGACGAGGACGAACTCACGGAGCAGTTGTCCATCGCGATGACCGAGTCCTACCTCGCCGACGAGTCGTTCACCGAGGCGGCGCGGCGATGGTGCCCCGATCCGAAGCGGGCGAAGGACGCTAGAGACCGGGGCCATGAGCACTCCACGACCGCGAACCTCGCCAAGGATGAAGTCTTGCGTCTGTGGGCGGACATCGCCCCGGACCACGGCCTCCGGGTCCCCGAGAACATCTGACGTCTCACGTCACGGGTGCGAAACCCGTGCCGCTGCGCACGTACCGCTGCGGGTTGGCCTTGGCGTTCGGCGTCAGCGTCAGCGTCTCGCCGTTCGGCGGCGCGGTCCGGCAGGACCGTCGCGATGCCGGCGGTCACGGCCACGGTGGCGGCCAGCGCGCCCGCGGCCAGCGCCGGCGCGGGGAAGCGAAACCGGAAGCGGCGTCGGGAACTCGCGCGGGACAGCTCGCGGACCAGCGCGTCCCGGTGGAGGGACCGGTGGGGCAGCGGTACCTCGTCGTGCGGGGGCGGGAGCAGCGTTCGGGCCATCGCGGCCGTGTGCCTGCGCCGGGCCCTGGCGGTGTTCCGCGCCGTGTTCGTCGCGATGCCCAGCAACCAGGGGAGCAGCGGACCGCCCTCGGCGTCCAGCCGGCCGCGGCACCGCCAGGCTTCCAGGAACGTCAGCGAGACCGCGTCCTCGGCCGCCGACCAGTCACCGAGCAGCCGGTAGACATGGTTGTAGACGCGGCGGGCGGCCTGGTCGAACAGCTCGCCGAAAGCGGCGGGATCCCCCGCGCGCACGCGTTCCCGCAGAGTGGTCGTCACGTTCCTGTCCTGTCCACAGGGACAGGACAGGTTCCCGGTCAGCGGCCGTGCGTGGACAGATAATCGGTGAAACGCTCGTCGACCTGTTCCGGGGTGAGACCGAACTCCTCGAGCGTGTACCGGTGCGCGGGTTTGCGGTCGCCGGTCTTGCTCTCCGCGTGCAGCGTCGCCATCGCGGTGCGGGCCTCGTCGGTCAGCTCCAGGTCGAAGTGCGCGTACACCCGCTCGGCGGTGCCGACCGGGTCGGCGACGAACTCCGAGTACTCGACGTCGAAGAACTGCGCCTGGTCGTACCGCGCCCGGTCGGCGCGGAACCGGTCGAGCCCGCGCGCCCAGAGCTCGAGCTGGTCCTGGCCGACGACCTCACCCCGGAACACCGTCGACCAACCCTCGGTGGCCGCCTGCGCGAGGCTGCACATCGACGCCATCCCGGTCCGCGGCGGTCGGTGGGTCTGGATGACCAGCGCGTCGGGGTAGGCGGCGAACAGCGCGTCGAGCGCGAACAGGTGGCTCGGGTTCTTCAGCACCCAGCGTTTGCCGGCGTCGGGCAGCCCGATCAGCTGCAGGTTGCGCCGGTGCCGCTGGTAGGCGCCGACCCAGTCGCGTTCGGCGAGCCAGGCCGAGTACCGCGGGAGGTGCGCCAGGCACTCGAACGAGATCGACTCCATCGACTGCCGGAGCAGCTGCCAGCACTCCTCGACCTGGTCGGCCGACATGTAGTGCAGGCCCATGAACTCGGGGTGCTCGATGTGGTGCTGCTCGAACGCGCCCTGGATCCGCTGGTAGACCGGGTCGCGTTCCCAGGTGTCGCGGGGTGGCCGGGGCTGGGGGACCTCGGTCAGCCACATCTCCAAGCCCTGGTGGGCGGGGTCGGCGGTGAGCAGCCGGTGGAGTGCGGTGGTGCCGGTGCGGGGGAGACCGGTGACGAAGATCGGCCGCTCGATCGGCACGCTCGCGTACTCGGGGTACTGCTTCCACGCCGCTTCGCTCAGCAACCGGGCGACCAGCGCGCCCCGGAGGAACGCCCGCTTCACCGCGTTGCCGAACGGCGTCAGCGCGGCGTCGGCCTCGTACGACTCCAGCAGGACGGCGAGCCCCTCGCGGTAGTCGTCGTCACCGAAGTCGGTCAGCCCGGTGATCTTCGTGGCCGAGGCGTGCAGGTCCTCGACGGTGCCGACCCGATCGCGCCCTACCATCGGTTCTCCTTGAAGCGCTGTTGGAATTCCCCGCAGTTGGCGCCTGGCCGACGGTGGGCTTTTAGTGATGGAATTCCCCGCAGTTGACGTCGAGGCACTGGCCGGTGATGCCGCGGGCCAGCGACGACGCGAGGAACACGACCGCGTCCGCGATCTCGTCCGGCTCGGGCAGCCGACGCAGGTCCAGGTCGGCCGCGGTCTCGTCGTAGATGTCCTGCTGGGTGACGCCGCGCTCTTCGGCGAGGTAGTTGAAGTACCACTTCAGGTTGTCGGCCCAGATGTAACCGGGGGCGACCGAGTTGACCCGGACGCCGTGTGGGCCGACCTCCGTGGCCAGGTTCTGCGCCAGCGCCAGCAGGCTCGCCTTGGCCATCTTGTAGGGGCCGAACGTGCGCCGGGAGTGGCGCAGCACGGCCGAGTTGATCATGACGACCGCGCCCGCGCTGTCCTGCAGCGCTGGGAGGAACCGCCGGGTGAGCGCGAGCGCGGCCAGCACATTGGTCTCGAAGCCCCGCCGGATCCCATCCAGATCAACGGTGCGCAGGTCTTCGAGCGGCGGAATCGCGAACGCGTTGTTCACCAGCGCGTCCACCCGGCCGAACGCGGCGAGGGTGCCCTCGACGAGCGCCGCGGTGTCCTCGTCCTTCCGGACGTCGGTGCGGAACGTCACCGCGCGACGCCCGAGCGCGGTGACCTCCTTCGCGACCTCGGCCAGGCGCGCCTCGGTGCGCGCGGCCAGGACGACGTCCGCGCCGGCGGCGGCGCTGCGCACCGCGATCGCCCGGCCCAGGCCCGGCCCCACCCCGGAGACCACCACGACCTTGTCGGTCAGGAGCCCGCTCATCCCAGCATCCTTCCGGCGAAGGCGGACTGACGCGCCGCGATCCGGGCGGCCCAGTCCTCCGGCGTGATCCGCTGCTCGGCGTGGTACGGCAGCCGGTCGGGCAGCTCGTCCACCGGCACCAGGTCGACGGTCGGCCCGTCCTCGGCGGTCATCGCCCGAGCGACCCGCTGCCAGCGGATCTGGACGAACCCCCGGTCGTGGCCGGTGCGTTCCACCCAGTTCGTCAGCCCGGGGTTGCGCTCGCTGATCACGAACCGGATCCGGCCGTCCGGGTCGGCCTTCGCCTGGTCGGCGGTGAGGCTGGTCTGGTGGTTGACGTAGTCCAGCGAGATGTACCAGCGGCTCCCGAGCTGCAAGCCCTGGTACGGCGCGTCGGACTTCGGCACGGTGACGACCATCGCGACGTCGTCGTTGAGTTCGTAGTGACCGACCGAGGAGTACTGGGTGGACAGCCCGCCCGGCGTGAGCCGGGGCTCGGTCAACGTGTTGACCGGCAGGTTCAGGTAGAACCACTCGGGGAACTGCAGCCAGGTCCGTAACCGGGACAGCAGCATCTTGCCGGCCGCCGCGTACCGTTTGGCCAGCTGCTCGGTGGTGGGCGGAACGGGGGCGGAACCGGCCGTGTCGGCGCGGCGGATGCTCAGCAGCCCCCGCTCTTCGGCGCCCCAGTCGCTGTAGACCTCGCGTACCGCGAGCATCGACGCGCCCTTGGCCAGCGTCACGTAGTTGCGCCGCCCGGCCGCGGGCTCCGGGCCGAACCGCAGCTCGAACGTCCCGTCGTCGGCGATGTCGATCGACCGGTCGTCGAACGCGGCCGGGCTGTCGGGCACCTCGGCCGGCGAGTAGTCGCCGGCCAGCACCTGGAAGCTCAGGTCACGGGTGGTGCCCCGCCGCCCGGTGACGATGTACTCGGCGTCGTCCCGGAGGTTCGCGTGGAAGTAGAGGGTGTCCGGGTTGTCCAGCGCCATCTTGTGGTACGGCCCGGTCGACTCCGCGAAGAACGGAAAGTCCCGGTCGTAGGCCCAGGCCATGTGCAGCGACGCCTTGATGCTGCCGGCCAGGTACTCGTACCCCTCCGCCAGATCCTGCGCGGTGCGGATGTGCGGAGCGTCGGCGATGATCTTCTCCGCCTCGGCGATGGCATCAGCAAACGGCTGGGTCAGCACCGGGCGGCCTCCTTGCGCAACGGGTGGACAGACACTAGAACGCGTTCTGATCTGACGTCAATGAGTCGTCGGCGCGCCGGCCCAGCGGTTCGCGGTCAGCCGGTAGCTCGGCAGATCGTCGAGCGACATCGACGACTCGAAGAGGCGGTCGTAGCCGGTGCGGCTGATCCGCCAGACGCCGTCCTCGCCGCGGGCGTAGGTGTCCTCGTAGAACGCGGCGCCCTCGATCACGACCTTGTACTCCGGCGCGATGATCAGGTCGGAGAACGCCCAGGTTCCGGTCGCGTGGTCGCCGTTCACCTGGATTTCCGGCTGCCCGGCGAGGTGAACGCTGATCAATCCGGGACCGAGGTTCTCGCGCATGAACGACACGATCGCCTCCCGGCCGGTCAGCACCAGCCGGTCGCCCATCGCGGGCGTCCCGTAGTCGGCGACCGCGTCCTCGGTCAGCGTGTCGGCTAGCTGGTCCCACAGCTTCTGGTCGACGCTGCGGAGGTAGCGGTACTTGAGCTGGCGGATGTCCTCCAGCGTCAGCAGGTGTTCGAGGGTGCGACTCTCCATACCGTCAGCGTGCCGCTTCCTTGGCCGAGACACAAGAACCTGTTCTAATTCTGGGCTATGACGACCGGAACCTACGAGATGACGCACCTGCAGGCGCTGGAGGCCGAGGCGGTCCACATCCTCCGCGAGGTCGCGGCGACGTTCGAGCGTCCGGTGCTGCTGTTCTCCGGAGGCAAGGACTCGGTGGTGATGCTGCACCTGGCGGTGAAGGCGTTCTGGCCTGCGCCGCTGCCGTTCGGGGTGCTGCACGTCGACACCGGCCACAACTTCGACGAGGTGCTCGCGTTCCGGGACGAGACCGTCCGCAGGCTCGGCATCCGGCTGATCGTCGGAAACGTGCAGGACGACATCGACAGCGGAGCCGTGGTCGAGGAGCGCGGCCCGCGGGCCAGCCGCAACCGCCTGCAGACGACGACGCTGCTGCGGACGATCGACGAGCACAAGTTCGACGCGGTGTTCGGCGGCGCCCGGCGGGACGAGGAGAAAGCACGGGCGAAAGAGCGGGTGTTCAGCTTCCGGGACCGGTTCGGCCAGTGGGACCCGCGCGGACAGCGTCCGGAGCTGTGGAACCTCTACAACGGCAGGCACCGGCCCGGCGAGCACATCCGGGTGTTCCCGCTCTCGAACTGGACCGAGCTCGACGTCTGGCGCTACATCCGGGACGAGCGGATCGAGCTGCCGTCGCTGTACTACGCCCATCGCCGACCGGTCGTCGCCAGGGACGGCATGCTGCTCGCCCACACCTGGCACCTCGCGCTTCTCGACGGTGAGGAACCGGTCGAGGCGCTGGTGCGGTTCCGCACGGTCGGCGACGCGACCTGCACCGGCTGCGTCGAGTCGACCGCGGCCACTCCGGACGAGGTGGTGAGCGAGGTCGCGGCGACCCGGGTCACCGAGCGCGGTGCCACCCGGGCCGACGACCGGATCTCCGCCGCAGGCATGGAAGACCGCAAGCGAGAGGGTTACTTCTGATGCGCGCGCCCAAGACCCTTCGCCTCGCCACCGCGGGCAGCGTCGACGACGGGAAGTCCACGCTGGTCGGACGCCTGCTCTACGACTCCAAGGCGACGTTCACCGACCAGCTGGCCGCGGTGGAGCAGGCCAGCCGCGACCGCGGTGAGGAACTGAACCTCGCGCTGCTCACCGACGGGCTGCGGGCCGAGCGGGAACAGGGCATCACGATCGACGTCGCCTACCGGTACTTCGCGACGCCGAAGCGCTCGTTCGTCATCGCCGACACGCCGGGGCACATCCAGTACACCCGGAACATGGTCACCGGTGCGTCCACCGCCGACCTCGCGCTGATCCTCGTCGACGCGGTGAACGGGCTGACCGAGCAGTCGCGGCGGCACGCGTTCCTGGCCAGCCTGCTCGGCGTCCCGCACGTGGTGCTCTGCGTCAACAAGATGGACCTGGTCGACTGGTCGGCCGAACGGTTCGAGGAGATCAGCGCGGACTTCGAGCGGTTCGCCGCCCGGCTGGACGTGCACGACCTGAGCGTCATCCCGGTCTCGGCGCTGCACGGCGACAACGTTGTCCACCGCAGCGCGTCGATGCCGTGGTACGAGGGGCTACCGCTGCTGCACCATCTGGAGCAGGTGCACGTCGCCTCCGACCGGAACCTGATCGACGTCCGGTTCCCGGTGCAGTACGTCGTGCGGTCGCCTGGGTTCCGCGGGTACGCCGGGACGATCGGGGGTGGGGTGTTGCGCCCCGGAGACGAGGTCGTCGCACTGCCGGGCGGGTTCACGACCACCGTCCGGGCGATCTGGGCGCCGGGCGGCGTCCGCCTGGAAGAAGCGTTCGCGCCGCAGGCGGTCACCCTCCAGCTCGCCGACGACATCGACGTCGGCAGGGGAGACCTGCTGTGCCGGCCGGGGAACCGGCCGCACGTCGGGACCGACCTGGACGCGCTGCTCTGCTGGTTCAGCGAGCGGAGCACGCTCGCGGCGGGCGGCCGGTACGTGCTCCGGCACACGACCAGGGAGACGAGGGCGCGGGTCAGCGCGCTGGAGTACCGCTTGGACGTGAACACGCTGCACCGGGACCCGGACGCGAAGGAGCTCGCGCTCAACCAGATCGGCCGGGTCCGGCTGCACGCCCAGCAGCCGGTGCTGTTCGACGCCTACCGCCGGAACCGCGCGACCGGCGGGTTCATCCTGGTGGACGAGGTGACGAACGAGACCGTCGCGGCGGGCATGATCACCGGGCCGGCGGTGCGGTCCTCGTCGGTGTCCTGGCACTCGTCCGGCGTGACGCGCGACGATCGGGCGTCGCGCGGTGCCACGATCTGGCTGACCGGGCTGCCGGCGTCCGGGAAATCGTCGGTGGCGGTAGAACTGGAGCGGCGCCTGGTCGCGGCCGGGCGTCCGGCCTATCTGCTGGACGGCGACAACCTCCGGCACGGGCTCTGCGCCGACCTGGGCTTCACCGCGGCCGACCGGGCCGAGAACGTCCGCCGGGTGGGCGAGGTCGCGAAGCTGTTCGCGGACGCCGGGACGGTCGCGGTGGTGTCGCTGGTCAGCCCCTACCGCGCCGACCGGGACGCGGTCCGGGCCGCGCACCGGGACGCCGGGCTGCCGTTCGTCGAGGTGTTCGTCGACACTCCGGTGGACGTCTGCGCGGCGCGCGATCCGAAGGGGTTGTACGCCAAGGCGGCGGCGGGGGAGATCACCGGCATGACCGGCGTGGACGACCCGTATGAGCCGCCGCGCACCCCCGAGCTGGTGCTGCGCCCGGACGACGGCGACCCGACCACGATGGCCGCCCTCATCGCGGATCTGACGGAGAACTGACACGGGCCTGCCGAAAAAGGCGTGAGTGCAGTGCGGATAAGTATGCGCTGTGAAAGCGGCACGTCTTTGTGTTGATGCGCTCGATTTCACGTGCAGTCCTCCACGAATATTGCGTGCGGCAACCGGCCTGATACTCTCGGTGGAGTTCCGGGAAATGCCCACGCGGATTCGTGGGTGGACTGCCGTAGAGATGCTCGTCGCACGGTGGGGGCCGCTGTGATGGAGTTCGACTCGCGCGCTACTTTGGACGACTGCCCGTTCTGCGCGGCCAATTTCGGGTCGGGGGAGGCGCTTCCCTGGTACGACACACCGCTATTCCGTCATGCCGGTACCGCGGTGGCGATTGCGGCCGTGGGGTCGATCGGCCTGTCTGGTGCACTCTCACGTCCACATAGTTCCCGGCCACTACTCGTTCACGACGCGCGATCTTCCTGTGGATAATTACCCGACCTTCGCTGAGGCGGTGCATACTGCGCCGGGTGATACCGCCGATGGTTATCTCCTGTATCAGGAGCCCGGCGGAGCCGTCTGTCTCGCTTCAGATCCCGGGGTCTCCCAGTTCTTCCGTCGTCGCATTGCTTATGTTCTGGGTCGGCCCCACGAATGGGACTACGCCGTGTGCCCCGGATGGGAGAACGTGCGCATGACCCACAAGTGGCTCCGATGCGAACAGTACGGTGCCCCGCGTTCGTCCCCGCCGCCGCTCGCGTCGAGCGCCTGATCGATTGAGGAACATGCGGAACACCTCGGTCCAGTTTCCGGATGTGGGGTGAGCGATCGCCGAGGCACGTCCTCCCTCGACTTCGGCGAGATCGACGCCTGCGTAGAACGCGCGCTCGAGTTGCTCCGGCACACCTATCGGAGCGGTCCCGGAGGTGCCGGTTGGTACCACCGGCTCGACGTCGACCAGCCAGGACCCTCAGCCACCGCGGCCGGGCTCGCCGCATTCCTCGTGTTCGGCCGGGAGTTCGACGCGCTCCCGGCAGCGCTCGCGTTCCTCAGCCGACGCCAGATCACCGCCGCGGACGCCGTGCTCGACGGCGGCTGGGCGGTGAACACCAGCGTAGGGCGTCCGGTCACCGAGGCGACATCGCTCGTCACGTGGCTGCTGCACCGGGCCCGCCTCGATTTCACGCCGGACGGCCCGGACCTGCGCCGCGCCTGTCGCTGGCTGATCGCCAACCAGAACTCCGACGGTGGCTGGGGCTCGTTTCGCGGCCAGCCGTCGCGTATCTGGTTGACAGCTATGGCGATCCGCGCGCTGACATCACTGGAGCCGTTCGAATCGGGGGTGCAGTCGGGTGTCGAGTGGCTACTCCGGAACCGGGATCCTCTGACCAGGGCCTGGGGCGAGGTACCGGGTGGGCCACCGACCGTGACCCATACCGCGATCGTGGTCACCACGCTCGCCGACGTTCAGTCAGGAGGTCGGCGCGGCGACGTGACCGATGCGCTCGCCGCCGGGTACGCCTGGCTCGCCGGGAACGTGAGAACCAGCCGCATTGACGACGAGGATGCGCGGACGGAGGAGTACAACGTGTCGTGGGCCGGGGAGGGAAGCACCGGTTTTACCTGGCAGAGCACGGTGTGGCACCCCAGCCTCCCGTACGCGCTCTCCGCGCTGACCCGCGCGCCCGACGGCGTGCGCCTCGACCTGGTCGCGCAGAGCGTTCGGACGATCCTTGCTCACGCCTCGGGCCAGAACCGCCGGCCGGTTCAGCTCGTCGACCGCGCGCGCGAAGTAGACCCGATAGGGGTGAGGCACTGTATGGTCTCCTTCCGGCCGGACCGCGCCGACCGGGTACTGGTACCGGGCAGCTCCGCCGTCGCGCGCCGGCCGAGTTCCTCGTTCCCCTCCGCGAACTCGAGGATGGCCTCCCGCCCGTCGACCGTGAGCAGCCGGCCGACCTTCGGCATGGAATCGGGACGGAGCCTCCGGGGAGCATGAGGCGGTCGACCTCCGCCCACGTCGCGGCTTCGATGCGGCGATTGTGCGTCCAGACCAGGCTGGTAGGAACCGAGGCCGCGTTCCGCGGCCAGGCGTTCGGCATCCTCCGGTAACGGTATCGGCTCGGCGGCGGCGGCCTGCTCGGGCGGTGCGGCGTCGGGATCCATCACCCAGTCCGATCATCGGCGTCGAAGCGGGCGCGATGTTACCGACGGCTCTGGACAGGATGGCCGGCGATGCGCCAAACTCAGTCGCGGCATACTGCATACAGTAGCCCGGAGGTGTCTCGATGGAGTACACGCTCGTTTCCGACTTCCACGGCAGGCAGTACCGGGTGGGAGAGAACTCCACCGAGCTGATCGGACGATCCCGGGCCTGGATGCTCCGCGCACCGTGGGCCGCGATGGCCGCGGCCGGGCTACTGCAGTACGGCATCGCCGCGACGCTGCCCGCGCTGGCGCGGACGAACGGCTGGAGCAGCACCGAGACGCTGTGCGTGCTCGGGGTATGGGTCGCGTGCCAGGCGGGCGTCGCGGTCCCGGCCACCTGGCTGTACCGCCGGGGCGCCCCGCGACGGTTGTTGGCTTTTGCTGCGGTGCTGTGCGGGATCGGGCTCGCGACACCGGCGCACACCGGGAACGTGGCGGGCGTGCTGCTGGGCTACTCGGTCCTCGGCGGGCTCGGCGCCGGCCTGGTCTACGTCGTGTGCATCGGGGTGGCGACCGAGTGGTTCCCGGAGCGCATCGCGAGCGTCACCGGCGCGGTGAGCGGGGCGTTCGGGTACGGGGCGGTGCCGTTCGTCCTGGTCGCGTCCGGAGTGGACGCCCGGCCGGTGGTGTTCGACGTGGCGGCCGTGCTGGTCTTCGGTGCGGTGGTGAGTGCGGCGCTGGTGGTGCGCCGCCCGCCGGAGCACTGGTGGCCGGCCCAGCTCGATCCCCGGCTCTGGGCACTCGACCGCCGCCTCAACCGGAGCATCCCGAACAACGCCCCGGCGATCCGCGCGCACGGACCGGCCGACGCGCTGCGCAGCGGGATGCTGCCGCTGATGTGGGCGCTGGTGGGCATCCTCGCGGCGATGGCGCTGTTCGACCTCGCGTACCTCGGCACCTCCGGGAGTGGCGTCGCCGTGCCGGTGGCGGTGCTCGCGTTCGCCACCGGCCTGGCGCGGGTGGTGACCGGGCGGCTCTCCGACCGGGTCGGCCGCCGCCGGATGCTGATGGCCGCGCTCCTGCTCGGCGGCCTCGCGCAGTTCGGCCTGCTGGCCGGCGTCAGCGGGGACCGGCCGGTCGCGGTGCTCCTGTCGGCGGCGGTCGCCGGCGCCGGGACCGGTGCCGGGTACTCGCTGCTGGTCGGCCTGGTCCGCGACTGGTTCGGCGACGAGGCGACGCTGCCCAACTACGGGCTCGTCTACACCGGCAAGGCGGTCGGCGGGGTGGCCGGCCTGCTGCTGGTCGCCGCACCGGGCAACCATGTCGCGTTCGCCGTGGCCGGTCTGCTCGGAATCGGCGGTGCGCTCGCCGCGACCGTGCTGCGCCGACCGGGCCGCCCCGGGCTGCCGCTACCCGGCCGCTGACCAGCCACTTAGGGCATTCGGCGGACAGCGCAGTGTGAAGTGCGACACCATACTGATCACGTCATACGGTATGCAATATGCAAGCACCGACGACGCAGGAGGACGACGATGGGGAAGGCACTCGAGGGCATCCGAATCCTCGACATGACACACGTCCAGTCCGGACCTTCCGCCACCCAGTTACTGGCGTGGCTCGGGGCGGACGTCATCAAGCTCGAAGCGCCCGGCAAGGGCGACATCACCCGTAGCCAACTCCGCGACCTGCCCGACGTCGACAGCCTGTATTTCACGATGCTCAACTGCAACAAGCGCAGCATCACCGTGAACATGAAGAGCGACGAGGGGAAGGAGATCTTCACCCGGCTGGCCGGCGAGGCCGACGTGCTGGTGGAGAACTTCGGCCCGGGCGTCGTCGACCGGTTCGGCTTCTCGTGGGAGCGGCTCCAGGAGCTCAACCCCCGGCTGATCTACGCGTCGATCAAGGGCTTCGGTCCGGGCCGGTACGCCGGGTTCAAGGCCTACGAGGTCGTCGCCCAGGCGATGGGCGGCTCGATGAGCACGACCGGCTTCGACGACGGCCCGCCGACCGCGACCGGCGCGCAGATCGGCGACTCCGGCACCGGCGTCCACCTGGTCGCGGGCATCCTCGCCGCCCTGCTCCAGCGCACCACCACCGGCCGCGGCCAGCGCGTCCAGGTCGCGATGCAGGACGCGGTGCTCAACCTCTGCCGGGTCAAGCTCCGCGACCAGCAGCGCCTGGCGCACGGCCCGCTCGGCGAATACCCGAACGACCGCTTCGGCGACGAGGTGCCGCGGTCGGGCAACGCGTCCGGCGGCGGCCAGCCCGGCTGGGCCGTGAAGTGCGCGCCCGGCGGCCCCAACGACTACATCTACGTCATCGTCCAGCCGACCGGGTGGGGGCCGATCGCGAAGCTGATCGGGCGGCCGGAGCTCGCCGACGACCCGCAGTGGAGCACGCCGAAAGCGCGGCTGAACAAGCTCGACAAGATGTTCGCGCTGATCGAAGAGTGGACCGAGAAACACACCAAGTGGGCCGTGATGGAGGACCTGAACGCCCACGACATCCCGTGCGGGCCGATCCTCTCCACCCGCGAGCTGATCGAGGACGACACACTCGCGCAGCTCGGCTCGGTCGTCGAGGTCGACCACCCGGAGCGCGGCGCGTTCAAGACCGTGGGCTGCCCGATCAAGCTGTCCGATTCGCCGATCGACGTCGAGCGCTCGCCGCTGCTCGGCGAGCACACCGATCAGGTTCTGGCCGAGCTCGGACTGGGCGACCGGGCCGACGCGTTCCGCGCTGCCGGCGCGATCTGAGGAGGCACCGTGTCCTACGACAAGGCCGCAGTACGGGCCGTCCTCGACAAGCTCGCCGCCGACGGGCGGGACGCGCTGACCGCGCCCGAAGGCAGGGCGGTGGTCGAGGCCTACGGCATTCGCACCCCCGGCGAGGGCCTGGCCACCAATCCCGAGGACGCCGCGGGCGTCGCGTCCGCCCTGGGTTTTCCGGTCGTGATGAAGATCGTGTCACCGGACATCCTGCACAAGACCGACGCCGGGGGCGTGATCGTCGGCGTCGCCGACGCGGCGGCGGCCGCCGAGGCGTACCGCACGATCGTCCGCAACGCCCGCGCGTACAACCCGGACGCCCGGATCGTCGGCGTGCAGGTCCAGGAGCAGCTCACCGGTGGACACGAGGTGATCGTCGGCGCGGTCACCGACCCGACGTTCGGCAAGATCGTCGCGTTCGGGCTCGGCGGCGTGCTGGTCGAGGTCCTCAGGGACGTGACGTTCCGCCTGGCCCCGACGTCACCCGCGACCGCCCGCTCGATGATCGACGGGATCAAGGCGGCCGAGATCCTGCGTGGCGTCCGGGGCGCGGAGCCCGCCGACACCGAGGCGCTGGCCGACCTGATCCGCCGGGTGTCCGACCTGGTCACCGACTTCCCGGAGCTCGCCGAGGTGGACCTCAACCCGGTGCTGGCCACCGCCACGTCGGTGACGGCCGTCGACGTCCGCATCCTGGTGGATCCCGACGCCGGGAAGACCCCGCAGAGGTTCACCCGCGCGGAGATCCTCGCGTCGATGAACCGGATCATGCGGCCCGCGTCGGTCGCGGTGATCGGCGCGTCGGCCGAGGACGGCAAGATCGGCAACTCGGTGATGAAGAACCTGGTCAACGGGGGTTTCGCAGGGGCGATCCACCCGGTGAACCCGAAGGCGTCGGAGATCCTCGGGCTGCCCGCGGTGCAATCCGTCGGGGACATCCCCGGCGACGTCGACGTGGCGATCTTCGCGATCCCGGCGAAGTTCGTGCCGGCCGCGCTGGAGGAGGCCGGAGCCAAGGGTGTGGCGGGCGCGATCCTCATCCCGTCCGGCTTCGGCGAGACCGGCAACCACGAGCTGCAGGACGAGGTCGTCGCGATCGCCCGGAAACACGGCGTCCGGATCCTCGGGCCGAACATCTACGGCTACTACTACACCCCGCAGCACCTGTCGGCGACGTTCTGCACGCCGTACGACGTGCAGGGAGGCGTCGCGCTGTCCTCGCAGAGCGGCGGCATCGGGATGGCGATCCTCGGGTTCAGCCGCTCGGCCCGGATGGGTGTCTCGGCGATCGTCGGCGTCGGCAACAAGGCCGACATCGACGAGGACGACCTGCTGACGTTCTTCGAGGACGACGACCACACGCAGCTCATCGCGATGCACCTGGAGGACCTCAAGGACGGCAGGGCGTTCGCCGAGACCGCGCAGCGGGTGTCGAAGCGCAAGCCGGTGATCGTGCTGAAGGCCGGACGCACGGCGCAGGGGGCCCGTGCGGCGAGTTCGCACACCGGCGCGCTGGCCGGCGACGACGCGGTCTACGACGACATCCTGCGGGAGAGCGGCGTGATCCGGGCGCCGGGCCTCAACGACATGCTGGAGTACGCGCGGGGCGTGCCGCTGCTACCCACGCCGAAGGGCGAGAACGTCGTCATCATCACCGGCGCCGGAGGCTCCGGGGTGCTGCTGAGCGACGCCTGCGTGGACCATCAGCTGTCGCTGATGCGAATCCCGCACGACCTGGACGAGGCGTTCCGCGCCTACATCCCGCCGTTCGGCGCGGCGGGCAACCCCGTCGACATCACCGGCGGCGAACCACCGTCCACCTACCGCAACACGATCGCGCTCGGGCTTTCCGACCCCCGGATCCACGCGTTGATCCTGGGCTACTGGCACACGATCGTGACGCCGCCGATGACGTTCGCCGAATTGGTCGTGGACGTCGTCGAGGAGTTCCGCGCGAAGGGCGTCCACAAGCCCGTCGTCGCGTCGCTCTCCGGAGACGTCGAGGTCGAAGAGGCGAGCGAATACCTGTACCGGCACGGCGTCGTGGCCTATCCGTACACCACCGAGAAGCCGGTCGCCGTGCTCGGCGCGAAGTACCGGTGGGCCCGCGCGGCCGGGCTCCTGACCGATTCCTGACACACCAACCCAGATCGACGAAGCGCGGCGGTGAAGAGCGGCACCCATAGCGAGCAGGAACGGGCCGGCACGCCCGTTCCTGACCACCTGCCCAGGAGGTCCAGCGTGAGTACTTCCGAACAGTCCGACGCGACGAGCGCCACCGTGGCGCCACCGGAACCCGGTCCGGCCGGGTACCGCGAAGTGACCGACGTGAACGGCCGGACGTACCGGGTCGGCGAGACCGACAAGGCTCTGATGGGCCGCTCCCGCCGGTGGATGGTGATCCTGCCCTGGTTCGCGATGATGGCGATCAGCTCCTCGGAGTACGCGTTCACGTCCGCCGAGGAGACGCTGTCGACCGCGCACGGCTGGCACGGCTCGCACATCTTCTGGCTGCTCGGCGTCTGGGTGTTCTTCCAGGCGGCGGTGGCGTTCCCGGTCGGCAAACTCCGGGAGAGCGGTGTACTTCCGGTGCGCGCGGCGATGGCGCTCGGCGCCGTGGGCACGGTGCTGGGTTACCTCGCGCTCGCTTACGCGCCGAACGTCTTCCTGGCCTACCTGGGCTTCGGCTTCTTCGGTGGCACCGGCGCCGGAATGGTGTACGCGACGTGCGTCAACATCGTCGGCAAGTGGTACCCCGAGCGGAAGGGCGGCAAGACCGGGTTCGTCAACGGCGGGTTCGCGTACGGCTCGGTGCCGTTCATCTTCCTGTTCAAGTCGTACATGGACACCAGCAACTACAGCGGCGTCCTGCTCGTCGTCGGGCTGTTCCTGGCCGCCGCGGTGGCGATCAGCGGCTTCTTCATGGTCGACCCGCCGAAGAACTGGTGGCCGCCGCACGTCGACCCGCTGCGCGCCTCCGCCGACGACCCGCGGATCCGCCGCGCGCTGCTGAAGAACCCGCCCGCGGTGAAGCAGTACACGCCGATGGAGGCCGTCCGGACCGGCATCCTGCCGCTGATGTGGTTCTGCCTGCTCTGCACCGCGGGTATCAACATCTTCGGCATCGCGTTCCAAGTGCCGTTCGGTGACGAGATGGGCTTCGCCGGCGGGATCGTGGCGCTGGCGATGAGCCTCAAGGCGATCGTCAACGGCACCGGCCGCGGCGTGATCGGCTGGATCTCCGACCGGTACGGGCGGCGCCAGACGCTGATCTTCGTCTGCATCGTGCTGGGGCTCTCGCAGTACGCGGTCTACTTCTCCGGCTCGATCGGCAGCCTGCCGCTGTTCCTGCTGGCGTCGATGGTCTCCGGCTTCGGCGGCGGCGCGATCTTCCCGCTGTTCGCGGCGATGACCGCGGACTACTTCGGGGAGAACAACAACGCGTCGAACTACGGGCTGGTCTACAGCTCGAAGCTGGTGTCCGGGCTGGTCGGCTCCGGACTCGGCGCGGTCGTCGTCGCCGCCTGGGGTTACGGCGGTGCGTTCATCCTGGCCGGGACGATCGGCATCATCACCGCCGGGCTCGCCACGCTGCTGCGGCAGCCAGGGCGGAACCTCCGCAACATCAGCCGGGATTCCGTCGCCCTCTCCGCCTGACCCCGTGGCCGCGCCCGCTCCGGGCGCGGCCACGCCACGAATGCCGTCCGCAGAGGTCGGTCGAAAAGGAATTCCTCGAAGGGGGAAGCACCAGATGAGGATCGCGGTACTCGGCGCCGGTGCGATCGGTGCCTACGTCGGGGCGGCCCTGCACCGCGGCGGCGCCGACGTCCACCTGATCGCCCGTGGTGCGCACCTGGCCGCGCTGCGGCAGCACGGCGTGCGGGTGCGCAGCCCTCGCGGCCACTTCGTCGCCCACGCCCACGCCACCGACGACCCACGGCAGGTCGGGCCGGTCGACTACGTCTTCCTCGGGCTCAAGGCGCACCAGTACGCCGCGTGCGGTCCGCTGATCGAACCGCTGCTCGGCCCCGACACGGCGGTGATCGCCGCGCAGAACGGCATCCCGTGGTGGTACTTCCACGGCCTGGCCGGGCACCCGCTCGAGGACCGGCGGATCGAGGCCGTCGACCCGGGCGGTGCGGTCAGCGCGGTGCTGCCGGTTCGCCGGGCGATCGGCTGTGTCGTGTACTGCTCGACGGAGATCGAGGAGCCGGGCGTCATCCGACATCTGGAGGGCACCCGGTTCTCGATCGGCGAACCGTCCGGGGAGATCTCGGCGCGCTGCCTCGCGTTCAGCGACGCGATGGTCGCCGGCGGTCTCAAGTGCCCGGTCGAGCCGAACCTGCGCGACGACATCTGGATCAAGCTGATGGGCAACGTCGCGTTCAATCCGCTGTCCGCGCTGACCAGGGCCACGATGGTCGACATGTGCGGGCACCCGGGGGCCCGCGACCTGGTCGCCGCGATGATGCGGGAGACGGTGGCGGTCGCCGCCGCCACCGGCTGCCACCCGTCGGTCTCGATCGAGCGGCGGATCGCCGGCGCCGCCCGGGTCGGTCACCACAAGACCTCGACGCTGCAGGACCTGGAAGCGGGCAAGGAACTCGAGCTCGAGGCGATCATCGGCGCGGTCGTGGAGATCGCGGCGCTGACCGGGGTGCCCGCGCCGACGCTGCGGAACGTCTACGCGGCGGCCGACCTGCTGGCCCGCACCGTCGCGCTGGCCGGTTAGGGGACACGATGAGTCGAGCTGATGTGTCGCGCGTTGATCCCCGGCGACGCCGGAGAGGCCGCGGGGAGCCGACGAGCCCGCTCGCCGGCATCGATCCGGGGTTGGTGCTGACCGTGCGGCGGGTCGCGGCGGGGTTCCGTGACCACCGCGGGCCCCTGCTGCCGATCCTGCACGCGCTCCAGGACGAGCTCGGGTACGTCCCGCCGGACGCCACCCCGATCCTGGCCGACGAGTTGAACCTGTCCCGGGCCGAGATCCACGGCGTGATCACGTTCTACACCGACTTCCGGATGTCGCCGACGCCGGTTCCGCCGGTGCGGATCTGCCGGGGGGAGGCGTGCCAGGCGGTGGGCTCCGAGGAGTTGGTGGCCGCCGCCGGTGGGCGGGCGGGTCAGGTGTTCTGCCTCGGTAACTGCGCGCTCGGGCCGTCCGTCGAGGTGGCGGGACGGGTGCTGGGCCGGGTCACCCCGGAGAAACTGCGGGAGGTGCTGTCGTGACCGTTTATGTTCCGCGTGACTCCGCGGCCCGCTCGGTCGGCGCCGATGCCGTCGCGGAGGCGTTGGAGGCACGCGGTATCGACGTCGTGCGCAACGGCTCCCGGGGAATGCTCTGGCTCGAGCCGCTCGTCGAAGTCACCACCGCACGGGGGAGGGTCGGCTACGGCCCGGTCACACCGTCCGACGTGGAGGCGCTGCTGGCGGCGGGTCTCCTGGACGGCGCCCCGCACCCCCTGCGCATCGGCGTCGTCGACGACGTCCCGTGGCTGGCCAGGCAGAACCGCGTCACGTTCGCCCGGATGGGCGTCACCGACCCGCTGTCGCCCGACGACTACCTCGCGCACGGCGGCCTGGCCGGCCTGCGGCGTGCGCTGTCGCTGACCCCGGCGCAGGTCGTCGACGAAGTCACCGAATCCGGTCTGCGGGGCCGCGGCGGCGCCGGCTTCCCGGCCGGGATCAAGTGGAAGACCGTGCTCGGCTGTGAGGGTCCGCTGAAGTTCGTCTGTGCGAACGCGGACGAGGGGGACAGCGGCACGTTCGCCGACCGGATGCTGATCGAGGGCGACCCGTTCGCGCTGATCGAGGGAATGGCGATCGCGGCGCACGCGGTCGGGGCGTCCGAGGGGTACGTGTACGTGCGCTCCGAGTACCCCGATGCGGTGGTCACTCTGCGGACGGCGATCGACCGGGCACGAGGCCGCGGCTGGCTCGGCGCGAACATCCTCGGGAGCACCACAAGTTTCGACCTGCACGTCAGGGTCGGCGCCGGCGCCTACATCTGCGGTGAGGAGACCGCGATGCTGGAGAGCCTCGAGGGCAAGCGCGGCATGGTGCGTGCCAAGCCGCCACTCCCGGCGATCGAGGGCCTGTTCGGCAAGCCGACCGTCGTCAACAACGTGCTGACGCTCGCGACCGTGCCGGCGATCCTCGCCAGGGGCGCGGCGGCCTACCGGGCGCTCGGCGTGGAACGGTCGCGCGGCACGAACGTGTTCCAGCTCGGCGGCAACGTCGCCCGCGGCGGGATCGTCGAGACCGCGTTCGGGATGACGCTCGGCGAACTCGTCCACGACTACGGCGGTGGCACCCGCTCCGGACGTCCGGTGCGGTGCGTCCAGGTCGGCGGGCCGCTCGGCGCGTACGTCCCGACGTCACAGTTCGGGCTGCCGCTGGACTACGAGGCGTTCGCCGCGTCCGGGGCGATGCTCGGGCACGGGGGCGTCGTGGTGTTCGACGACACCGTGGACATGGCCGCGCAGGCCCGGTTCGCGTTCGAGTTCTGCGCCGAGGAGTCGTGCGGCAAGTGCACGCCGTGCCGGGTCGGCGCGGTGCGCGGCGTCGAGGTGATCGACCGGATCCGTACCGGCCAGGAACGCGAGAAGAACCTCGTGCTGCTCGCGGACCTGTGCGTCCTGATGACCGACGGGTCCCTCTGCGCGATGGGCGGCCTGACGCCGATGCCGGTGCGCAGCGCGCTGACCCACTTCCAGGAGGACTTCTCATGACCCTGCTCAAAGAACCCGACTTCGGGACGCCCGCGAAGCCCGGGGCGCCGACCGTAACCATCGAGGTGGACGGGTTGCCGGTGGCCGTGCCGCCGGACACTTCGGTGATGCGCGCCGCCGCGCAGGCAGGCGTCAACATCCCGAAGCTCTGCGCGACCGACAGCCTGGACGCGTTCGGCTCGTGC
The DNA here is from genome assembly GCF_900143005.1 of Cryptosporangium aurantiacum. NCBI lineage: Bacteria > Bacillati > Actinomycetota > Actinomycetes > Cryptosporangiales > Cryptosporangiaceae > Cryptosporangium > Cryptosporangium aurantiacum. The sequence continues at coordinate 61,220 of NZ_FRCS01000020.1, read as the reverse complement.
CGGCTCTGCGTCGTCGAGATCGACGGGCGCCGGGGCACCCCGGCGTCCTGCACCACGCCGGTCGGCGACGGGATGCGGATCCGCACCCAGTCGCCGCACCTGGAGCGGCTGCGCCGTGGCGTGATGGAGCTGTACCTCTCCGACCACCCACTGGACTGCCTCACCTGCCCCGCCAACGGCGACTGCGAGCTGCAGGACATGGCCGGCGAGGTCGGGTTGCGCGAGGTCCGCTACGGCTACGACGGCGCGAACCACCTGGACGCGCCGAAGGACACCAGCAACCCGTACTTCGACTTCGACGAGTCCAAGTGCATCGCGTGTTCCCGCTGCGTGCGCGCGTGCGACGAGATCCAGGGCACGCTCGCGCTGACGATCGCGAACCGGGGTTTCGCCTCGAAGGTCGCGCCGGGGCCGACGTCGTTCCTGGACTCCGAGTGTGTGTCCTGCGGTGCGTGCGTCCAGGCCTGCCCGACCGCCACGCTGCAGGAGAAGTCGGTGGTCGAACTGGGGATGCCGTCCCGGACCGTGATCACCACGTGCGCGTACTGCGGCGTCGGCTGCTCGTTCAAGGCCGAGCTGCGCGGCACCGAGCTGGTCCGGATGGTCCCGCACAAGGACGGCGGTGCGAACGAGGGGCACTCGTGCGTCAAGGGCCGGTTCGCGTTCGGCTACGCGACCCACCCCGATCGGGTGCTGTCGCCGATGGTCCGGGACTCGATCACCGACCCCTGGCGCGAAGTGTCCTGGGAGTTCGCCATCGAGACGGTCGCGCGCCGGTTCCGGGAGATCCAGGGCGCGCACGGCCCCGGCTCGATCGGCGCGATCTCCTCCTCGCGGTGCACGAACGAGGAGGTGTACGTCGTCCAGAAGATGGTGCGGGCGGCGTTCGGGAACAACAACGTCGACACGTGCGCGCGGGTCTGCCACTCGCCGACCGGCTACGGCCTCAAGCAGACGTTCGGCGAGTCCGCCGGCACCCAGGACTTCAAGTCGGTCGCGCTGGCCGACGTCATCCTGGTGATCGGCGCGAACCCGACCGACGGCCATCCGGTCTTCGCGTCCCGGATGAAGCGGCGGCTGCGGCAGGGCGCGCAGCTGATCGTCGTCGACCCGCGCCGCATCGACCTGGTGCGGTCCCCGCACGTCGAGGCCGCCCACCACCTGCAACTGCGGCCGGGCACGAACGTGGCCGTGGTGAACGCGCTCGCCCACGTCGTGGTGACCGAGGGTCTGGTCTCCCGCGACTTCGTGGCTTCGCGCTGCGAAGGCTACGACGAGTGGGCGACGTTCATCGCGTCGCCGGAGAACAGCCCCGAAGCGGTGGAGGGCATCACCGGCGTACCGGCCGCTACCGTACGCGCCGCCGCCCGGCTGTACGCGAACGCCGGCAACGGCACCATCTACTACGGGCTCGGCGTCACCGAGCACAGCCAGGGCTCGACGATGGTGATGGGGCTGGCGAACCTCGCGATGGCGACCGGCAACGTCGGCCGGGACGGCGTCGGGGTCAACCCGCTACGCGGGCAGAACAACGTGCAGGGCTCGTGCGACATGGGTTCGTTCCCGCACGAGCTGCCCGGGTACCGCCACGTTTCCGACGACGTCGTCCGCGAGCTGTTCTCGGCACGCTGGGGAGCTCCGATCCTCGCCGAGCCCGGGCTGCGTATCCCCAACATGTTCGACGCCGCGATCGACGGTTCGTTCCGGGGCCTGTTCGTGCACGGTGAGGACATCGCGCAGTCCGATCCGAACCTGTCGCACGTGACGGCGGCGCTGTCGGCGATTGAGCTGGTCGTCGTCCAGGACCTGTTCCTCAACGAGACCGCGAAGTTCGCCCACGTGTTCCTGCCCGGGGCGTCGTTCCTGGAGAAGGACGGCACGTTCACCAACGCCGAGCGGCGGATCAACCGGGTCCGCGCGGTGATGCCGCCGAAGACCGGGAAGAGCGAGTGGGAGATCGTCTGCGAGATCGCGACCGCGATGGGCTACCCGATGGCGTACTCCCATCCGTCCGAGATCATGGACGAGATCGCCGCGATGACCCCGACGTTCGCCGGGGTGTCGTTCGAGGCGCTGGACAAGCTCGGCAGCATCCAGTGGCCGTGCAACGCGGCGGCGCCCGCGGGTACGCCGGTCATGCACGTGGACTCGTTCGTGCGCGGTCGCGGGAAGTTCGTCCGGACCGCGTACGTGGCCACCGAGGAGCAGACGACCCGCCGGTTCCCGCTGGTGCTCACGACCGGACGGATCCTCAGCCAGTACAACGTGGGCGCGCAGACCCGGCGTACCGGGAACGTGGCGTGGCACCCGGAGGACCTGCTGGAGATCCATCCGCACGACGCGTCCGAGCGCGGGGTGTCCGAGGGAGACCTGGTGCGGCTGGCGAGCCGGGTGGGGGAGACGACGCTGCGCGCGACGATCTCCGACCGGATGCCGGTCGGGGTGGTCTACACGACGTTCCACCACCCGGTGACCGGCGCGAACGTGGTCACGACCGAGCACTCGGACTGGGCCACGAACTGCCCGGAGTACAAGGTGACCGCCGTCCAGGTCGCGCTGGTGCCGGCGAAGCTCCCGTCCGGGGTGAACTGAGATGGTCGGCGAGAAATCGGTCGCCCCCGCAGCCGAGCCCGCCAGCGCGGCCGAGCCCGCCAGCGCGGCCGAGTTCGGCAGGTCGGCCGCGCCCGGCAGGTCGGCCGCGCCCGGCAGGTCGGCCGCGCCCGGCGGGGCGCCGCCGGAGCGGCGGTTGGTGAACGACATCGCGCGGCAGTTCGCGCATCTGCCGTCCGCCGCGGCTGCGGACGCGGTCGCGGATCACGTGCGTCGCTTCTGGGACCCGCGGATGCGCGCGCGGCTGCTCACGCTGGCCGACGTCGGTGACGACGGCCTCGACCCGCTGGCCGCTGCGGCGGCCGCCCGTCTCCGGTGATTGATCCCACTGGCCCGCACGGTGGCGTGCGGGCCAGTGGCCTGCGCACTTGGTATCCGACCGACTGTATGCTGTAAACCAGCATTCGCGGCTGACCGAGCACCGCCGGAGGATCGATGAGCGAGACGGGCCCGGCGCGGGGTTCGCGCTCCCGGCGCAAGCCGCTGGAGCGTCCGGCCCCGCTGCGGCAGGTAGTCACCGACGAGATCGCGGACATGATCATCACCGGTGAGCTGCAGCCCGGTGAGCATCTCGTCGAGCAGGAGCTCGCGGCCCAGCTCGGCGTGTCCCGCCAGCCGGTGCGCGAGGCGCTGCAGCGGCTGCACTCCGAGGGCTGGGTCGATCTGCGGCCCGGTCTGGGCGCCTTCGTCCACACGCCCACCGCCGAGGAAGCCGACCAGCTGCTCGCCACCCGCACGCTGCTGGAGGCGGAGTCGGCGCGTCTCGCCGCTGCGAACGCCACGCCCGCCCAGGTGGAGCAGCTGCGCGAGCTGCAGGCGGCCGGTGAGGCGGCGGTCGCCGCGGACGACGACGCGGGCATGGTCGCGGCGAACGCGGCGCTCCACGCGCAGATCATGACGATGTCCGGCAACAAGGTGCTCACCGAGCTGATCGCGCTGGTCGACAGCCGGGTGCGCTGGTACTACCGGCCGATCGCGCGGTCGCGGGGCCGGGAGGCCTGGGACGAGCACCGCGAGCTGATCGAGGTGATCGCCGGCGGCAACGCGAAGAAGGCCGGCGACTTGATGCGCAAACACACCGAACGCACCCGCAAGACCTACCACGCTGCACGGCCCGCCCAGAACGCGCCTGACGGCCGGGCCGACGGACTTGAGACCGCGTAAAGGTCGAGGCGTCCGTCGGCCCGGACGCCAGCCACGCTCTGGACGGGCTCCAGGTCCGTAGATTCGGCAAGGGCGCCTGAGCGTTCGTCCACAGCCGATGCTTGGCCCTTACCGGGCCGAGCGACGGGCGGCGATGCTGCTCGCCATGGATTCGGACTGGGACGCGCTCCGTGTCCGGCAGCACGGCGCGGTGACGCGGAGCCAGTTGCTCGCGCACGGCGTCACGGTCAAGACAATGGTGTCGCACGTCGCCGCGGGTCGGTGGCAGCGGCCGTTGCCGGGCGTTCTGGTGACTTTCACCGGGCCGATGCCGCCGATGACGATCTGTTGGGCGGCGCTGCTGTACGCGGGTTCGGGCGCGGTGCTGAGCCACACCACGGCGGGCGTGTTGTGGCGGCTGCTTCCGGGGCCGCTGGCGCCGCCGGTGCACGTCACGGTGCCGGCCGATCGTTCTCCGCGGCCACGGCGTGGCCTGGTGGTGCACCGCTCGTCGCTGCCGCTCGAGGCTGTCGCGGATCCACCGCGGACGTCGGTGGCCACCACGATCGTGGTGCTGTGCAGCCGCGCTCGCCGACCGACCGACGTCACCGCGATCCTGGGCCGGGCCGAACAGCATCATCCCGGGGCCGTGCAGCGCGCTCGGGAGATCGCGGCGGACATCGGCAACCTGAGGTGGCGCGCCGAGCTGCTCGCGGCCGCGGACGACGTCAGCGGTGGGGCCCACTCGCCACTGGAGCGCCACTACCTCGTGGACGTGGAGCGGGCGCACGAGCTGCCGATCGGTGAAAGCCAACGCCCGGTCGGGGATACCCACCAGGACGTCTACTACCGCGAGTACCGGACCATCGCCGAGCTGGACGGCCGGGACGTGCATCGCGGCGCTGATGCCCGATTCCGCGACATGACGCGGGACAACGCTGCGCTGGTGCGCGGCGAGGTGACGCTGCGGTACGGCTGGGCGGATGTCCGGCACCGCCCCTGTGCCGTAGCGGCCGAGGTGGCCGCCGTACTCCGGACCCGTGGCTGGCGCGGCAGCCCGAAACCCTGTGGCCCGGGCTGCCGCGTCGCCGGCGCCGCGTGAGCGCTGAACACTTTGTGCCCCTCCAGGGGCACAAAACGTTCATCCTCGATTGTGGACGGACGAGGCTACTTGTACATCGTCTGGTTCATCGTGCCGGGGGCGTAGGCATCGGGGTCCACCCAGACGTTGATCAGGGACGGCAACCCCGACTCGCGGGCCCGCCGTAGCGCCGGGGCGATGTCCGCGGGGTCGCGGACCTCCTCGCCGTACCCGCCGAGCATCTGGGCGAACTTGTCGTAGTGCACGTCGCCGAGCGTGTTCCCGACCCGCTGCCGCGCCTCGCCGTACTTGCGCATCTGCCCGTACCGGATCTGGTTCATCGACGAGTTGTTGCCGACCACCCCGACGAACGGCAGGTTGAACCGCACCATCGTCTCGAAGTCCCACCCGGTGAGGCTGAACGCACCGTCGCCGAACAGGCAGACGACCTCCTTGTCCGGCCGGGCGTACTTCGCCGCCAGCGCGAACGGGACGCCGACGCCGAGCGTCCCGAGCGGGCCCGGGTCCATCCAGTGCCCGGGGGACTTCGGCTGGACGACACCGCCGGAGAACGTCACGATGTCGCCGCCGTCCCCGATGAAGATCGAGTCGGGGGTGAGGAACTCGTTGATCTCGTGTGCGAGCCGCAGCGGGTGGATGGGGGAGGCGTCGGACAGCTGCCGCGGCAACCGCTTCTGGTAGGCGGCGTTCTCCTCCGCGCGCAGCTCCTCGAACCACGCCCTGCGCGACGTGACCCGCCCGGTGACGGCGCGGGTCACCGCGGCCAGCACCGCCCCCGGGTCGCCGACGATGCCGAGGTCGATGTCCCGGTTCTTGCCGACGGTCCGGTAGTCCAGGTCGATCTGGACGACGGTCGCGTTCGGCGGCAACCGGCGGCCGTAGCCCATCCGGAAATCGAACGGCGTCCCGACGATGAGGATCAGGTCGGCATTGTTGAACGCGTACCGGCGGGACAGGTGGAAGTGGTGCGGGTCGCCGGGCGGCAGCGAGCCACGCGCGGAGCCGTTCATGAACACCGGGACGCCGAGCGTGCGGGCGAAGTCGATCGCCGCGTCGGTGCCGCGGCCGGTCCAGACCTGGCTGCCGAGAAGCACCGCCGGCTTCTCCGCGTGCTGGACGAGGTCCGCGAGCCGCTGCACGGATGCGGGATCACCGGCGCTCTTCGTCGACGTCCGGTAGCGGCCGCTCTGCGGGATCGTGCAGTCGGCGAGCGCTACCTCGGCGTCCAGGACGTCCCGCGGAATCTCCAGGAACGACGGCCCGGGTGCGCCGGCGTAACACTCGCGGAACGCCATCGCGACCATGTCCGCGCAGCGGGTGGTGTGCGGGACCGTCGCCGCGAACTTCGTGATCGGCGCCATCATGTCGACGTGCGGTAGGTCCTGGAGCGAGCCCATCTTGTGCTGGCTCAGCGCGCCCTGCCCGCCGATCAGCAGCATCGGGCTCTCCGCCCGGAAGGCGTTCGCGACCCCGGTGACCGCGTCGGTGGTGCCGGGCCCCGCGGTGACGACCGCGGCGCCGGGCTTGCCGGTGATCCGCGCGTACCCGTCGGCGGCGTGGGCCGCGACCTGCTCGTGCCGGACGTCGACCACCGCGATGCCCTCGTCGACGCACCCGTCGTAGATGTCGATGATGTGGCCGCCGCAGAGGGTGAAGATGACGTCGACGCCCTCGGCCTTGAGGGCCTTGGCGACGAGGTGCCCGCCGGAGATGCGGTCCGGGTCCTGGCTGCGCTTCCGCAGGATCTCGGCGGTCGCTTGTGATTCGGACGCCAAGGTGGGCTCGGTTGCGGTGCTCATGTCCCTCAACTCCTCGCAGAACGGGGTCGGGTTGCAGACTGCATACCGTATGCGGCATCCATATCGTCCACCCGTCCGGACGTACTGTCTAGCGGATCGTCTGCAGAACATTGCATACAGTATGGCGCGCGGTTACGCTCGCCGCATCATCCGCACGACCGGAGGACGGTGCTGTGGACCTGTACGAGTACCAGGCCAGGGATCTCTTCGCGGCGTACGGCGTCCCGGTGCTGCCGGGCGTCGTCGTCGCCACGCCGGAGGACGCACGGGCCGCTGCGGCCGACCTCGGGTCCGCGGTGGTCGTGAAGGCGCAGGTGAAGACCGGCGGCCGGGGCAAGGCCGGCGGCGTCAAGCTGGCGAAGGATCCCGACGAGGCGAAGCTGCGCGCCGAGGAGATCCTCGGCATGGCCATCAAGGGCCACCGGGTGAACCGCGTGCTGGTCACCGAGGCCACCCGGATCGTCGACGAGTACTACTTCGCCTACCTCCTCGACCGTTCGGAGCGGACGTTCCTCGCGATGGCGTCGCTCGCGGGCGGCGTCGAGATCGAGGTGACCGCGGCCGAGCGGCCCGAGGCGCTGGTACAGGTCCCGATCGACCCGCTGACCGGCGTCGACGAGACCAAGGCCAGGGAGATCGTCCGGGCCGCCGGACTGCCCGAGGAGGCCGTCGAAGCCGCGCTCACACTCTGGACGACGTTCGTCGCCGAGGACGCGCTGCTGGTCGAGGTGAACCCGCTGGTCCGGGACGCCGACGACACGATCGTGGCGCTGGACGGCAAGGTCACGCTCGACGACAACGCGGCGCCGCGCCACCCCGGCCACGCCGCGCTCCGCGACCCCGACGCGGCCGATCCGCTGGAGGCCAGGGCCCACGCGAAGCACCTGAACTACGTCCGGCTGGACGGCCAGGTCGGGGTGATCGGCAACGGCGCCGGCCTCGTGATGTCGACGCTCGACGTCGTCGCGTACGCCGGGGCGACGTACGGCGGTGTGACACCGGCGAACTTCCTCGACATCGGCGGCGGCGCGTCCGCCGAGGTGATGGCGAACGGCCTGGAGATCGTGCTCGCCGACCCGGGCGTCCGCAGCGTGCTGGTCAACGTCTTCGGCGGCATCACCGCCTGCGACGCGGTCGCGGACGGGATCGTCCGGGCGTTCGCGCTGCTGAAGAGCCGGGGCGAGCCGGTGGACAAGCCGGTCGTCGTCCGGCTGGACGGCAACCGGGCCGACGAGGGCCGGCGCATCCTCCGGGTCGCCGCGTTACCCGGCCTGGAGCTCGTGGACACGATGGACGGAGCAGCGGCCCGAGCCGCCGAGCTCAGCGTCCGGGAGGTGTGAGATGGCGATTTTCCTGACCGAGAAGAGCCGTGTCCTGGTCCAGGGCATGACCGGCGCCGAGGGCACCAAACACACCCGGCGGATGCTCACCGCGGGCACCACGGTGGTCGGCGGAGTGAACCCGCGGAAGGCCGGGACGACCGTGGACTTCGACGGTACGCGGCTGCCGGTGTTCGCCGGGGTCGCCGAGGCGAAACGTGAAACCGGCGCGGACGCCACCGTCCTCTTCGTGCCGCCGGAGCACACGTTGAAGGCCGGGCTGGAGGCGATCAGCGCCGGGATCGAGCTCGCGGTCGTGATCACCGAGGGCGTGCCGGTTCACGACACGGCGGTCCTCTGGGCGCACGCGGTCGCGGCGGGCAACACCACGCGGATCATCGGACCGAACTGCCCCGGCCTGATCAGCCCGGGGAAGGCGAACGCCGGCATCATCCCGGCCGACATCACCGGCCCCGGGCGGATCGGATTGGTGTCCAAGTCCGGGACGCTGACCTACCAGCTCATGTACGAGCTGCGTGATCTCGGGTTCTCCACCTGCGTCGGGATCGGTGGTGACCCGATCGTCGGCACGACCCACGTCGACTGCCTGCGGGCGTTCGAGGACGACCCGGAGACCGACGCGATCGTGATGATCGGTGAGATCGGTGGGGACGCCGAGGAGCGCGCCGCCGAGTACATCGCTGACCACGTGACCAAGCCGGTCGTGGGCTACGTCGCGGGGTTCACCGCGCCGGAGGGCAAGACGATGGGGCACGCCGGGGCGATCATCTCCGGCTCGTCCGGCACGGCGGACGCGAAACAGAAAGCCCTCGAAGTCGCCGGGGTGCGGGTCGGTCGCACGCCGTCCGAGACCGCATCGCTGCTTCGGGAGGTTCTTGCCTAGTCCAGAGAGGACCACTCTGGGTGCGATACGTTCGTTCGCGGCGATCCTTCGACGACGAGGGGAGCGTGCGGTGCGGTGGAACCTGCGGTGGGTGGCGGCGAACGCCGGCGTCTGGCGAGCGAGTGACCTCCTCATCGCGTGCCGGGAGGCCGGGTACTCACCCTCGCTCGGCAAGGTCGCTTCCTGGTGGAACACCACGCCGACGACCGTGCGGCTGGCCGACCTCGACATGATCTGCACGGCGCTGCACTGCCGGGTGGCCGACCTACTCGAGTCCGAGCCCCCTGCCCCGGACCGCAGTGCCCCGGCCGACGCCCGGTCCCCGGCCGACACCCGGTCCCCGGCCGACACCAGGCTCCCGGCCGATGGCGCCGCGCCGCCCACGGCGGCGGTCCCGCCCGAGGCGGGCTCGCCGGCCACCCCCGGCTGAGACGCGCGCCCGGGCTGAGACGTGCGCCCGGCTCGAGTCCTGCCAAGCAGCCCCCGACCTCCCGGTCGGGGGCTGCTTCGTGTCGGCGCGGGCATTGACCGGGTGCCATACTGCATACAGAATGCAATGCATGACGGAGCTACTGCGCTACGACGTCAACCTCTCGATCCTGTTCACCGAGTTACCGCTCCTGGAGCGGCCCGCCGCGGCACGGCGTTCCGGGTTCGACGCGGTCGAGTTCTGGTGGCCGTTCACGGACGCGGTCCCGTCCGATGCCGAGGCAGAGCGGTTCGTCCGCGCGATCCGGGACGCCGGTGTGCAACTGGTCGGCCTCAACTTCTTCGCCGGCGACCTGGCGGGCGGCGACCGGGGCGTCCTCTCCTGGCCGGGCCGCACCGGCGAGTTCCTCGACAGCGTCAACGCCGCGGTCGCGATCGGCGCGCAGCTCGGGTGCCGCCGCTTCAACGCGCTGTACGGCAACCGCCTGGACGGCGTCGACCCCGCCGAGCAGGACGACGTCGCGACCGAGGCGCTGATGCTCGCCGCCCACGCCGCGGCCCGGATCGACGGCGAGGTGCTGATCGAGCCGCTCTCCGGCGCGCCGCGCTACCCGCTGCGGACCGCCGCGGACGCGCTCGGCGTCTTCGACCGGCTCCCCGGCCGCAGCAACCTGCGGTTACTCGCCGACCTGTACCACCTGGCCGTCAACAACGACGATCTGGACGCGCTCGTCGAGCAGCACGTCGCCCGCATCGGCCACGTCCAGATCGCCGACGCGCCGGGCCGGCACCAGCCCGGCAGCGGCACGCTCCCGCTGCGCCGGTACCTCGACCGCCTGTCCGCGAACGGCTACCGCGGCTGGGTCGGCCTCGAGTACGCCCCGGAAGGCCCCAGCGCCGACAGCTTCGACTGGCTGCCGTGTGAGCAGCGAGCATCCGCCGAGCAGATTGCATTTGCGAGGGCTGGGGGTCTTCCGAATGCAATCCGCCCGGAGGTGTCGGCGCCGCGCGGCGCCCGCACGATCGGGTTTCTCGGGCTGGGTGTGATGGGGGCGCCGATGTCCCGGCACCTGGTCGCCGCCGGGCACACCGTCACCGGCTACGACGTCAACGCGGCCGCGGTCGAGGCGTTCGTCGCCGACGGCGGCGCGGGCGCGGGCAGCGTCGCCGACGCGGTGCGCGGCGCCGACGTCGTGATCACGATGCTCCCGAACCACCCGCAGGTGGAGGAGGTCGCCGACGAGGTACTGGCGGTCGTACGGCCGGGCACGCTCTGGATCGACATGAGCACGATCCGTCCCGAGACGTCGGTGGCGGTCGCGGAGCGCGGCGCGGAACAGCGCGTCCGGGTGCTCGACGCCCCGGTCTCCGGCGGCCAGGCCGGGGCGCAGCAGGCGACGCTCTCGATCATGGTCGGCGGCGACGAGGCCGACGTCGCCGACGCCCGGCCGATCCTCGACACGCTCGGCACCACCGTGCGGCACGTCGGTGGCCACGGCGCCGGGCAGGTCGTCAAGGCGGCCAACCAGCTGGTCGTGGCCGGGATCTACGCGCTGGTCAGCGAAGCGATCGTGCTGCTGGAAGGTGCGAAGGTCGACCCGAAGACCGGCCTCGACGTGCTGGCGGGTGGCCTGGCCGCGAACCGGATCCTCGACCTCAAGCGCGAGTCGATGATCGCGCGCGAGTTCGCGCCGGGCTTCCGGATCGACCTGCACCACAAGGACATGACGATCGTGCTCGACGCCGCCCGCCGCGCCGGCGTCGCGCTGCCGGTCACCGGCCTGGTCGCCCAACTCGTCGCCGCCGGTCGCGCGATGGGCTACGGCTCCCTGGACCACTCCGCCCTGCTCAAGGTGGTCGAAGCTCTCTCCGGACAGGAGCACTGAATGCCCAAGATCCCCGCGATGCAGGCCGTGGTCGACGTTCTGGAGTCCGAGGGCGTCGACACCGTGTTCGGCTGTCCTGGCGCCGCGATCCTCCCGCTCTACGCGGCGCTGGAGGTCCACGGCGGCATCGAGCACCTGATCGTCCGCCACGAGGAGGGCGCCACCCACATGGCCGACGGGTGGGCCCGCACCACCGGCAACGTCGGCGTCGCGATCGGCACCTCGGGCCCGGCGGGGACGAACATGATCACCGGCCTCTACACCGCGCAGGCCGACTCGATCCCGATCCTGTGCATCACCGGCCAGGCGGTCTCCAGCAAGCTCCACCAGGAAGCGTTCCAAGCGGTGGACATCGTGGAGATCGCCAAACCGGTCACGAAGTGGGCGGTCCAGGTGAAGGAGGCCGCGCAGGCACCGTGGATCTTCCGGAAGGCGTTCCAGGTCGCTCGTGAGGGACGGCCGGGACCGGTGCTGATCGATCTGCCGCTCGACGTCCAGAAGGAATTGATCGAGTGGGATGCGTCGATCGACGCGCCACTGCCGGTCACGCCGGTCACCCCGCACGGGCCGCGGGTGGAACGCGCGCTCGACCTGCTGCTGGCCGCGCAGCGGCCGTTGATCCTCGCGGGCGGCGGGGTCATCCTCGCGGACGCCGCCGAGGACCTGCGCGAGCTCGCCGAGTACCTGCAGATCCCGGTGCAGGTGACGCTGATGGGCAAGGGCGCGCTCGACGACGACCACGCGCTGCACGCCGGGATGACCGGGATCCAGACGTCCCAGCGGTACGGCAACGCGTCGTTCCTGGAGTCGGACCTGGTGCTCGCGGTCGGCGCGCGGTTCGGTGACCGGCACACCGGCACGCTGGACGTGTACCGCGGCGACCGGGTGTTCATCCACGTCGACGTCGAGCCGACGCAACTCGGGCGGGTGTTCGGGCCCGACCTCGGGGTGGTGTCGGACGCGAAGCTGTTCCTGCGGGCGCTGCTGGAGGCCGCGAAACGGCGCCGGGCCGGACGCCGGCCGGGCGGCTGGGTCACCCGCGTCCAACGGCTGCGCCGCGAACTCACCCGCCGCGAGGACTTCGACGACGTCCCGGTGAAGGCGCCGCGCGTGTACCGGGAGATCAACGACGCGTTCGGCCCGGACACGTACTTCGTCACCGCGATCGGGCTGTACCAGATCTGGGGCGGCCAGCACCAGAAGGTGCACCGGCCGCGGCGCTACCAGGTGTGCGGGCAGGCCGGTCCGCTCGGCTGGGAGATCCCGGCCGCGATCGGGGTCAAGAAGGCCGCGCCGGACGCCGAGGTGGTCGGTGTGGTCGGCGACTACTCGTTCCAGTTCCTCGTCGAGGAGCTGGCGGTGGCCGCGCAGTACGACGTGCCGTTCGTGCTGATCATGCTGAACAACGAGTACCTCGGGCTGATCCGGCAGGCGGAGATCCCGTACGGGATGAACTCGCAAGTAGACATCCACTACGACGTCGTGGGCACCGACAACGTGAAGATCATGGAGGCCTACGGCTGCGCGGGGCGGCGGGTCACCGAGCCGTCCGAGATCCGCGACGCGATCGAGTGGGCGCGCAAGGAGGCCGCACGCACCAGCCGTCCGGCGCTCGTCGAGATCTTCATCGAGCGCGAGGCGAACACGCCGCACGGAGCCGCGATCGACGCGGTGGCTGAGTTCGAACCGCTGCCCTAGTCGTCGGCGTCGTCGCCGTCGGGCTCCTGCGCCGCGGGAGCCCGGCGTGCTTCGGTGCGGATCGCCAGCCGGTCCAGGTAACCGACCTGGGCGAGGATGGCCAGCCCGAGCAGGGCCATGAACACCGGCAGCGGCAGGATCATGTCGACGGCGAGCGCCCGGGTGAGGCTCTCGCCCAGCCCCGCCGTCATCGTCGCCAGCGGTGTCGTCGTGATGTGCGTGTACCCGTCATTGCCGGCCATCGCGGGCCACAGCAGGTCCTGGGCGCCGAGCATCCAGTGCACGACCACGGCGATCCCGGCCAGCGGTATCGCCGACCGCACCGCGGCCTTGGCGGTGGCGCCCTGAGCGAGCCGCCCGCGGAAGAACAGCGTGAAGACGACGAGCGCGGGGATCGAGACCCAGACCGGCGGGACCAGGTCGAACCAGCGGGGATCACCGCCGGTGATTCGGTTCTCGTAGGCGAACACCAGCGGCCCGATACCGACGAAAAGCCAGGGCGCGAACAGCAGCAGCGCCTGCTCGCTCCGCTCGCCCAGCGGGCGCAGGACGCCGAGCGCGTACCCGCCCAGCGCCGCGACCAGCACGCTGACCACGGCGGAGATCAGCGGCGGCAGCCAGGTGTCCCGGTAGATCTCGGCGGCGGAGAAGTCACCGGAGCCGTTCGCGTCGGGCAGCGACTGCCACCAGGGCCCCGCGGTGAGGGCCACGATCGCCAGGAGCAGAACCAGCAACGGCGCCAGCAGGAGCCAGGCCCCGCGCCGCGGCGGCTCGGTGCCTACCACCGGCGCGAACTCGATCCGGGCGCGGCTCCGCAGCAGCAGCCAGGTCGCGAGCAGACCGAGCACGGCCAGCGGGACGAGGAGCAGCAGCGACACTACTGACTGCTCACCCGGCTCGGCGCCGTACAGCGCGGCGCCCAGCGGCGTCGTCATCGGCCGGTGGAACGGATCGGCGACCACCACCACGTACGGCGCAGTGAACACCTGGAGGGCCCCGGCGAGCGAGGCCGCCGCGAGCACGGCCCCGACGACGTACAGCGAACCCTTGGGCCGGTCAGCGTCGCGGAACGCCGCGAGGTACACCGTCGTCGCCGCCGCGATCACGGCACCGGCGGACGCCACCGCCAGCGCCAGGAAAACCGAGTCGGGGCGGCCTTCGTCCCTGGACAGGAACGTCCAGCCGAGCAGGTAGGCGGCCGGCGCGAACCCCGCGAGCGGCACGCAGAGCACTATCCGGGTGACCAGCCGTCCCCGCCGGCCCGCCCGCTGCGCCGCCCACGCGAGCGCCGGAGCCGCCAGCAGCGTGAGGACGAGCGGCACGACCGCCAGTAGCGCGGCGCGCCCCAGGTACTCCGGGTACGACGAGTCGCGCGTCGAGCCGTCGATGTCGAACGTCATCGCGGTCGGGATCACATAGGACCAGAGCAGCGCGAGGAGCGCAGGCGTCAGCAATAACCACCCGAGGCGCGTCCGGCTCATCGTTGACACGGTAGTGCTAACGACCCAGGTATGTCCGGAGATGTTGGGCGGTCAGCGTCTCCGCGTTCGCGACCAGCTCAGCGGGCGTGCCGGTGAACACGACCTCACCGCCGTCGTGGCCGGCGCCGGGGCCCAGGTCGATGATCCAGTCGGCGTGCGCCATCACGGCCTGGTGGTGCTCGATGACGATCACCGTGTTGCCGCCGTCGACCAGGCGATCGAGCAGCCCGAGCAGCTGGTCGACGTCGGCCAGGTGCAGGCCGCTGGTCGGCTCGTCGAGGACGTACGTCACGGCCTTGTCCGCCATCCGGATCGCGAGCTTCAACCGCTGGCGTTCACCGCCGGATAGCGTGGTCAGCGGCTGGCCCAGGCTCAGGTAGCCCAGCCCGACGTCGTCCAGACGCTCGAGGATCACCCGCGCCGCCGGGGGACCCGGGGCGAAGAACGCACGAGCCTCCGCCACCGGCATCGCGAGAACCTCGCTGATGTTCTTGCCGCGCAGCGTGTAACCGAGCACCTCGGGCGTGTACCGCTTGCCCTCGCACTGCTCGCACACCGTGGCGACCCCGGCCATCATCGCCAGGTCGGTGTAGATCAGCCCGATGCCGTTGCACTTCGGGCAGGCGCCCGCGGAGTTCGCGCTGAACAGCGCTGCCTTGACGCCGTTGGCCTTGGCGAACGCCGTGCGGATCGGGTCGAGCAGGCCGGTGTAGGTGGCCGGGTTGGATCGGCGCGAGCCCCGGATCGCGGACTGGTCGACGACCACCACGCCTTCCCGGCCGGGCAGCGCACCGTGGATCAGGGAGCTCTTGCCGGAGCCCGCGACGCCGGTGATGACCGTGAGCACACCGAGCGGGACGTCGACGTCGACGTTCTTCAGGTTGTGCTGGGTCGCGTTCCGGATCGGCAGGTGCCCGGTCGGCGTGCGGACGCTCGGCCGGAGCGTCACCCGGTGGTCGAGATGCCGCCCGGTGAGCGTGCCACCGGCGCGCAGCCCGGCGACGTCCCCGGCGTAACAGAGCGTGCCACCGTGCGGGCCCGCGCCGGGGCCGAGGTCGACGACGTGGTCGGCGATCGCGATGACCTCGGGTTTGTGCTCGACGACCAGCACCGTGTTGCCCTTGTCGCGGAGGAGCAGCAGCAGGCCGTTCATCCGCTGGATGTCGTGTGGGTGCAGCCCGACGGTCGGCTCGTCGAAGACGTACGTGATGTCGGTGAGGCTCGAACCGAGGTGCCGGATCATCCGGACCCGCTGCGACTCACCGCCGGAGAGCGTGCCGGACTCGCGGTCGAGGCTCAGGTAGCCCAGTCCGATCTCGACCAGCGAGTCGAGCGTCTGGCGCAGCGTGGCGAGCAGCGGCGCCACCGACTCGTCGTCGATCGCGTGCACGAAGTCGGCCAGGTCGCTGATCTGCATCGCGCAGCACTCGGCGATGTTCTTGCCGGCGATGCGCGCCTCCAGCGCCGCCGCGTTGATCCGGGCGCCACCGCACGCCGGGCACGGCGCGAACGTCACCGCCCGCTCGACGAACGCCCGGACGTGCGCCTGCGCCGGCTCGCCGCCCTTGTCGATGAACAGGCGCTTGACCTTCACCACCAGGCCCTCGTAGGTGGTGTTGATGCCGCCGAGCTTCATCTTCGTGGCCGGCTTGTAGAGGAAGTCCTCCCGCATCTGCGGCGAGAAGTCCTTCACCTTGAGGTCCGGGTCGACCAGGCCGGACTGCGGGAACGCCTTCCAGTACCAGGAGTCCGGGGTGAAGTTCGGGACGGTGATCGCGCCTTCGTTGAGCGAGCGCTCCTCGTCGACGAGCTCGGCGACGTCGATCGTGGAGACCTTGCCGATGCCCTCGCACTCCGGGCACATGCCCTCGGGCAGGTTGAAGCTGAACGCGCTGGACGTGCCGACGTACGGCTTCCCGAGGCGGCTGAACACGATGCGCAGCATCGTGTGCGCGTCGGTCGCGGTGCCGACCGTCGAGCGCGAGTTCGCGCCCATCCGCTCCTGGTCGACGATGATCGCCGCGGACAGGTTGCGCAGCGCGTCGACGTCGGGGCGGCCGATGCTCGGCATGAACGACTGCAGGAACGCGGTGTAGGTCTCGTTGATCAGGCGCTGCGACTCGGCCGCGATCGTCCCGAACACCAGCGACGACTTGCCCGAGCCGGAGACGCCGGTGAAGACCGTCAGGCGCCGTTTCGGGATGTCGAGCGAGACGTCGCGCAGGTTGTTCTGGCGGGCCCCCCGGACCTCGATGACGTCATGGCTGTCGGCGGCGGGCGAAGACACGGGACCCCCTCGGTCGGCTCGTGTCGAACCTAACCGCCGGGACCGACAATTCTCAGCGCGCGCACCCGATGCAGGTCGTCGCCGCCGGACGTACGGCCAGCCGTTCGGGATCGATCGCACCACCGCACGCCTCGCAGCGGCCGTAGTCGCCGGCCGCGTGCCGGGCGAGCGCGCGGTCGAGCTCCTCCAGCCGGTTCACGGCCGCGGCCAGCTGCGCGGCGGTGTGCGCGCGCTCGTAGGCGATCGTGGTGCCCTCGGGGTCGTGCTCGTCGTCGGTGGCGACCATCGCGGCGGCCTCGATGATCCCGTCGAGGTCGTGGGTGAGCGCGCGGATCTGGGCCGCGGTGTCCGCGCGCTCCTCGGTGAGCACCTGCTGGATCCGGTCGGCGTACTCGTCCATCGGACTAGGAGAGCAACCCGCGGACGTAGGCGGCCTGACCGACGTGCTGGGAGTCGTCGTCGAGGACGCTGACCAGCCGGACGCCGAGCGTGACCGGCGGATCCCACCGCTCGTCGACAACCCGGTCCAGGTCGGCGGGGGAGAGGCCGGCGAGGAACTGGCGGGTGCGGGCGTGCACCGCGTCGTAGTAGTCGATCAGCGCCTGGTCGCTCTCCGGGCGGACGGCCGCGACCTGGGCCGGGGTGTGCCCGTAGCCGGTGTCGGACGCGTCGGACAGCCCGAACCGCCGCGGCCAGCCGTCGGCCGCGTACACCTGGTCCTGCTCCAGGATCTCGGCGACGTGGTCGTCCTGGACCCGGGTGAGGTGCCAGACCAGCCAGCCGATCGAGTTCGCGCCCTCGGCGGGCGCCCAGCGCAGTTGCTCCGGGCTCAGCCCTTTGACGGCGTCGCGGACCAGGTCCGGCAGGCGGTCGTAACCCTCGGTGAGCAGTTCGTTGACGTTCATTCGTCGCGCATTCCCCGGTCGTGGTTTCGATAATCCCGGCTGTTTTCACACTGTAGGCTGCCGATCTGCGCAGACCGTCCGTCCCCGTTCTGGAGTGAGCCGGGTGCAACCACCCACATCAGGAGCCGACCCGTACTACCCGTCCGGCCAGTCGGCCTACCCGGCGTCCGGTGTGCCTGCCTCCGGAGCGCCCGCGTCGCCGTCATCGGGTTACGCGCCGACGTCGAGCTTCCCGGCCGCCGGTTACCCCTCGTACCAGGAGACGCCCGGCTACTCGACGACGCCGCTGCCGCCACCACCGCCCGGCGGGTTCGCCGGGGCGCCGGGGACGTACGGGGCACAGCCGCCCGGGTTCCCACCGCCACCCGCGCCGCCGAAGCGCAACCTGTTACCGCTGATCCTCGGCATCGTCGTGGCGCTGATCGTGGTCGGCGCCGGCTGTTTCGGGTCCGGGTACCTGTTCGGCAAGAACCGCGGTGAGGCGGCGGCGGACTCCGGGCCCCGGGTCGCGGCCACCCCGAAGACGACGACGCTCGGCTCGGCGTCGCCCACGGCCGAGGCGCCCGCCGCGCAGGACGGCGTCACCGGCACCTGGAAGGGCACGTACACGTGCAACCAGGGCGAGACCGGGCTGACGCTGACGATCGAGGGGCAGGACAGCGCGCTGACCGCCACGTTCGAGTTCTATCCGACGTCGTCGAACCCGAACGTCGAGAAGGGCTCGTACAAGATGGGCGGCAACGTCACCGACGGGAGGCTGGCGCTGATCGGCACCGACTGGATCGAGCAGCCCGCCGGCTACGAGATGGTCGACCTCAGCTCGTCGGACTTCAGCGGGACGACGATGAACGGCACGATCGACGGTGCCCCCGGCTGCACGACGTTCTCGGTCACGAGGTCCTGACCCGGGCGTCCTGACCCGGGCGTCCTGACGCGCGAGGGGCGGCGCGCCCGGCGTCCGGGCAGACTGGGGGCATGGCGGAACCCCAGCGGCCGACCGGGCCGATCGAGTCGTGGGTCGAGCGGATGATCAGCGAGGCCATCGAGCGCGGCGAGTTCGACAACCTGCCCGGGGAGGGCAAACCGATCCCGGGCATCGACGACCCGCCGGACCCGCTCTGGTGGGTCAAGCAGAAGATGCGCCGGGAGAACCTCTCGGTGGTGCCGCCGTCGCTGGCACTGCGCAAGGAGGCCGAGGACGCCCTCGATAAGGCGTACGCGGCCCGGAGCGAGCAGCAGATCTGGGACCTGCTGGAGCCGCTCAACAAGAAGATCCGGGCGGCGATCCGGGTGCCGCCACCCGGACCGCCGCTGAACCTGATGCCGATCGACATCGACCGGGTCGTGCGCCGCTGGCAGGAGCAGCGCCGAGCGAGCTGAGCCCGCCCGCGGCCGCGCGGGCGGCCCCAGCGAGCAGCCCGCTACAGCGTCTTCGCCAGACGCTCGGCGAGCAGCCGTGCGAAGCGCGCCGGGTCGGCCAGGTCACCGCCCTCGGCGAGCAGCGCCATCCCGTAGATCAGCTCCGCGGTCTCCGGCAGCGCCGGGTCGTCTGCGGCCCGCCCGTACGCGTCCCGCAACCCGGTGACCAGCGGGTGCGACGGGTTGAGCTCGAGGATCCGCTTCACCGGCGGCAGCGGCTGACCCATCGCCCGGTACATCTTCTCCAGCGTCGGGGTCAGGTCGTCGGCGTCGCCCACCACGCAGGCCGGCGAGCTCACCAGCCGGGTCGACAGCCGCACCTCCTTGACCGTCTCGGACAGCGCGCCGGTCATCCAGGTCAGGAACGCTTCGAAGCCCTCGGCCTCCGGCGGAGCGTCCGCCAGGTCCACCTGCCCCTTCGCCACCGACTTGAGCGGGATGCCGTCGTACTCGGTGACCTGGTCGACCCACACCTCGTCGACCGGGTCGGTCAGCACCAGCACCTCGTACCCCTTGGCGCGGAACGCCTCCAGGTGCGGCGAGTTCTCGATCGTCGCCCGCGAGTCGCCGGTCAGGTAGTAGATCTCGGTCTGCCCCTCCGGACGCCGGTCGACGTACTCCCGCAGCGTCGTCGTGGCCGAGGGATCGGCCGTCGAGGAGAACGACAGCAGGTCGAGGATCTGCTCGCGGTTCGCGGAGTCCTCGATCAGGCCCTCTTTGAGCGCCCGCCCGAACTCGCCCCAGAAGGTGGCGTACTTCTCCGGGTGCTCGGTCTGCAGGTCACGCACCGTTCCGAGCACCTTCTTCACCAAGCGCCGCCGAACCGCCTGGATCTGCCGGTCCTGCTGCAGGATCTCCCGCGACACGTTCAGCGAGAGGTCGGCGGCGTCCACCACACCCTTGACGAAGCGCAGGTACTGCGGCAGCAGCGCCTCGCAGTCGGCCATGATGAACACCCGCTTGACGTACAGCTGGACGCCGCGCTGGGCGTCCCGCGAGTACAGGTCGAACGGCGCGCGGGCGGGCAGGAACAGCAGCGCGTCGTACTCGAACGTGCCTTCGGCCTTGACGTGGATCGTCTCCAGCGGATCGGTCCAGTCGTGGCTGACGTGCCGGTAGAACTCGTGGTACTCGTCCTCGGTGACCTCGCTGCGCGGGCGAGCCCACAGCGCCTTCATCGAGTTGATCGGCTCGTCCGAGTCGCCGAGCCGGATGGGCCACGCGATGAAGTCCGAGTACTTCTTGACGATCGAGCGCAGGACGGCCGGGTCGGCGTAGTCGTGCAGCTGGTCGTCGGTGTCGACCGGCTTGAGGTGCAGCGTGACCGCGGTGCCCTGCGGGGCGTCGTCCACGTCCTCGATCGTGTACGTGCCCTCGCCGCTCGACTCCCACCGGGTACCGGTGGCCTCGCCCGCCTTCCGGGTCACCAGCGTGACCCGGTCCGCGACCATGAACGACGAGTAGAAGCCGACGCCGAACTGGCCGATCAGCTCGGCGGTGTCGTCCGACGACTCGCGCAGCTTCCGCACCAGCTCGGCGGTGCCGGACTTGGCGATCGTGCCGATCAGCGACACGACCTCGTCGTGGGTCATCCCGATGCCGTTGTCGCGGACGGTGAGCGTGCGGGCGTCCCCGTCGGGTACCAGCTCCAGGTGCAGGTCGGAACGGTCGACGTCCAGGTCGGAGTTCACCAGGCTCTCGATACGGAGCTTGTCCAACGCGTCGGAGCCGTTGGAGATCAGTTCGCGCAGGAAAATGTCCTTGTTCGAGTAGATCGAATGGATCATCAGCTGCAACAGCTGCCGCGTCTCGGCCTGGAATTCCAACGTCTCGGTACGACCGGTCACCGTGCGTCCTCTCTGTGTCGTCGCCGGACGAAAATCTTAAGCCGCGCCCGGCGGCTCGTATGCTCGACCGCATGTCGAGTTCGCCGGACGCACCCACCACCGAACCGGAGGCCGTCCGGCGGCGGGGCGCTGAGCGGCGTCCCCAGGCCGAACGGAGCCAGGAAACCCGCACGCGGATCCTCGACGCGGCGGTCGCGCTGCTGGTCGAGGAGGGGTACGCCCGGGCCAACACGCTGGCGATCCAGGCGAAGGCCGGGGTGTCCCGCGGCCGGCTGCTGCATCAGTTCCCCTCCAAGGAGGAACTGCTGGTCGCGGCCGCGCACCACGTCTGGGAGCAGCGGCGCGGGAAGAACGCGCAGGCCGAGACGTCGCTGCCGACCGAACCCGGCGCGCGGATCGACGCGGTCATCGAACTGCTCTGGTCGACGTTCAACGAGAACCAGTTCTGGGCCGCGACCGAGCTCTGGGTGGCGTCCCGCACCGAACCGGCGCTCGCCGACGTGATCCGCCCGGCCGAACGGCGGCTGGGCCGGGCGATCTGGAAGTCGATGGACGACCTGTTCGGCCCGGAGCTGGCGGCGCACCCGACCTACCCGGTCGTGCGGCACACGTTGTTCACGAGCATGCGCGGGGTCGCGCTGACCTACGCGTTCGACCAGCGGGACCCGTCCACCGAGCCGAGCCTGGCGAACTGGAAGCAGCTCGCGAAGGCCCTGCTGCTGCGGGACTGACCCCGACTGACCCGGGAAAGCGACCTGGATCACGTCGCTCAATTTACGGTCTGCCTTGACTGTTTCTGGCTCGCCCGACGAGACTCGGCGGTAGCGAGGGGCGCCGATCGGTGCCCGACGACGGGTCAGCCAAGGGAGGCACCTGTGCGTGACGCGGTCATCGTGGAAGCCGTTCGTACCCCGGCCGGTAAGGGCAAGCCGGGCGGCGCGCTCTCCGACATCCATCCGGTCGACCTGCTCGCCGGTGCGCTGACCGCACTGGTCGAGCGCTCCGGCATCGACCCAGCAGTCGTCGACGACGTGATCGGCGGCTGCGTCGGCCAGGCCGGCGAGCAAGCGCTGAACATCACCCGCAACGCGGTGCTGGCCGCCGGGTTCCCGGAGGCCGTGCCGGCCACCACCGTCGACCGGCAGTGCGGCTCCAGCCAGCAGGCCGCCCACTTCGCCGCGCAGGGCGTGATCGCCGGCGCGTACGACGTCGTGATCGCCTGCGGTGTGGAGTCGATGAGCCGGGTGCCGATGGGCACGTCGGCGGCGGGCAAGAACCCGTTCGGGACGCTGATGCCGCAGCGGTACCCCGAGGGCCTGGTCAACCAGGGCGTCTCGGCCGAGATCATCGCCGCGAAGTGGAAGCTCAGCCGCGAGCAGCTGGACGAGTACTCGGCGACGTCGCACGCGCGCGCCGCCGAAGCCGCCACGACCGGCGCGTTCGAGCGGGAGATCGTGCCGGTCGGGGCCGTCACGACCGACGAGACCGTCCGCGGCGGCACCACCGTCGAGAAGCTCGCCGGCCTCAAGCCCAGCTTCTACTCCGAGGCGTTCGCCGCCCGGTTCCCCGACGTGACCTGGTCGATCACGCCCGGCAACTCGTCGCCGCTGACCGACGGCGCGTCCGCGGTGCTGATCGTGTCCGCCGAGAAGGCCGCCGAGCTCGGCCTGCGGCCGCGGGCCCGGTTCCACTCGTTCTCGGTGGTCGGCGACGACCCGCTGCTGATGCTCACCGGGCCGATCCCGGCGACCCGCAAGGTCCTCGACCGGGCCGGCCTGAGCATCGACGACATCGACGCCTACGAGGTCAACGAGGCGTTCGCGCCGGTGCCGCTGGCCTGGGCGCACGACCTGGGCGCCGACCCGGCCAAGCTCAACCCCCGGGGCGGTGCGATCGCGCTCGGCCACGCGCTCGGCTCGTCGGGCACCCGGCTGCTCACCACGCTGGTGAACTACCTGGAGGACACCGGCGGTCGCTACGGGCTGCAGACCATGTGCGAGGGCGGCGGCATGGCCAACGCCACGATCATTGAACGGCTCTGAGAGGACCTCACCTGTGAAGTTTTTCGACAGCGACGTCGCCCTGGTCACCGGGGGGTCGTCGGGCCTCGGCCTGGCGACCGTCGAGAAGCTGGTGGAGGACGGGGCGACGGTCGTCGTTCTCGATCTCCCCGGCTCGGACGGTAAGGCGGTCGCCGAGAAGTTCGGCCCGAAGGTGACGTTCAGCCCCGGCGACGTGACGTCCGAGGCCGACGTGGAGCAGGCCGTGCGGGTCGCGTCCGAGCAGGGGACGCTGCGGGTCGCGGTCAACTGCGCCGGGATCGGCAACGCGTTCAAGACCGTCGGCAAGGAGAACAAGCCGTTCCCGCTGGACGCGTTCACGAAGGTCATCCAGGTCAACCTGATCGGCACGTTCAACGTGATTCGGCTGGCCGCGGCGCAGATCGCGCAGGCCGACGAGGTCGACGGCGAGCGTGGCGTCATCGTCAACACCGCGTCGGTCGCGGCGTTCGAAGGTCAGATCGGGCAGGCCGCGTACTCGGCGTCCAAGGGTGGCATCGTCGGGATGACGCTGCCGATCGCGCGTGACCTCGCGGCGCTGAAGATCCGGGTCAACACCATCGCGCCGGGTCTGTTCGACACCCCGCTGCTCGGCGGGCTGCCGGACAACATCAAGGCCGCGCTCGGCGCCCAGGTGCCGCATCCGTCCCGGCTCGGTTCCCCGGCCGAGTACGGGCTGCTGGCGAGCCAGATCGTCGCGAACCCGATGCTCAACGGCGAGGTCATCCGCCTCGACGGCGCGATCCGGATGACGCCCCGATGAGCATTCTGAAGACGCGGTTCACCGAGGCTTTTGGTGTCGAGCACCCGATCGTCCAGGGTGGTATGCAGTGGGTCGGCCGGGCCGAGCTCGCCGCCGCGGTCTCCGAGGCCGGAGGCCTCGGCCTGATCACCGCGCTGACCCAGCCGACCCCCGCCGACCTGGCGAAGGAGATCGCCCGGGCGCGGACGCTGACCGACAAGCCGTTCGGCGTCAACCTGACGATCCTGCCGACGATCAGCCCGCCGCCGTACGACGAGTACCGCCGGGTCATCGTCGACGAAGGCATCCGGATCGTGGAGACCGCGGGCTCCAACCCGGAGCCGCACATGGACCTGTTCAAAGAGCACGGCGTCAAGATCATCCACAAGTGCACGAGCGTGCGGCACGCGCTCAAGGCGCAGCGGATCGGTGTCGACGCGGTCTCGATCGACGGGTTCGAGTGCGCCGGTCACCCCGGTGAGGACGACATCCCCGGCCTGATCCTGATCCCGGCCGCGGCCGACAAGCTGACGATCCCGTTCGTCGCCTCCGGCGGGTTCGGGGACGCCAGGGGCCTGGTCGCGGCGCTGGCGCTCGGCGCGGACGGCATCAACATGGGCAGCCGCTTCATGTGCACGGTCGAGTCGCCGATCGACGAGGCCGTCAAGAAGGCCATCGTGGCCGGCGACGAGCGCGACACCGAGCTGATCTTCCGCCCGCTGCGTAACACCGCACGGGTGGCGAAGAACTCGGTGAGCACCGAGGTCGTGCGCATCCTCAACGAGGGCGGCGAGTTCGCCGACGTCCGGGAACTGGTCGCCGGCGCACGCGGCAAGCTGGTGTACGAGAACGGCGACGTCGAGGCCGGGATCTGGTCGGTGGGCCTGGTCCAAGGGCTGATCAACGACATCCCGACCGCCGGTGAGGTGGTGCGCCGGATCGTCACTGAGGCCGCCGACCTGATTCGCGGTAGGCTCGCCGGCCTGGTGGCGGCTGACCCGGTGGGGGTGGCGTGATGGGCGAAATCACGGTCCAGCGCGACGGCGCGGTCCTGACGATCGCGCTCAACCGGCCGGAGCGGCTGAACTCGGTCACCACCGACGTGCTCAACGACCTCGCCGACCTGATCGAGGAAGCCGCGGCGGACGCCGAGGTGCGGGTCATCGTGCTGACCGGCACCGGCCGGGCGTTCAGCTCCGGCGCGGACCTCAAGAGCGGCGCCACGGCGACCGGGAAGCCGGGCACCGACACGATCCTCGCGGCGAACCGGGTCATCCGGGCGCTGCGGGACGCGCGTCAGCCCACGGTCGCGGCGGTCAACGGCCCGGCGGTGGGTGTCGGCTGCTCGCTGGCGCTCGCGTGCGACCTGACGCTGGCCTCGTCGGACGCGTACTTCCTGCTGTCGTTCACCAGCATCGGGCTGATGCCGGACGGTGGTGCGACGGCGCTGGTGCCGACCTCGATCGGCCGGGCTCGGGCGATGGCGATGGCGATGGTGCCCGAGCGGATTCCGGCAGCCGAGGCGGTGGCCTGGGGCCTGATCTACAAGGCGGTGGACGCCGCCGAGCTGGCCGCCGCGCTCAAGGCGCTGACCGACCGGCTCTCGACCGGGGCGCCGCTGGCGCTGGCGGCCACGAAGCGGGCGGTGAACGAGGCGACGCTCACCGCGCTGGAGGGCGCGCTCGGGCGCGAGCTGGAGGGTCAGGGCCGTCTGCTGCAGACCGCGGACGTCGCCGAGGCCGTGATCGCGTTCATCGAGAAGCGCCCGCCGAAGTTCACCGGTAGCTGAGCGGGACGGGCCGGGGCCGCGGGGCCCCGGCCCGATCCGTTACGGCAGGGGGACGCTCACCGCGGTGTACGTCGTGGTGGGCGTCGGCGTCGTCGTGAAGCGGGCGTTCGGCGCGTAGAGCCGGTCACGGAAGACCGCGAGCGTCGTCGGCACGTCGAAGCGCGGATCGGTGATCGTCGTGGTGACCTCCGCGCTCGACCGTCCCAGCGTCAGCGCTGCGATCGTGTTGAGCCGGTTCTGCACCACGAACAGCGTCTGTCCGATCCGGAGCAGCCCGTCGCCGTTCGTCAGCAGGTACTCCGTGCCGTCCCTGGTGACCGGGATCCGCGTCGTCACCCCGGTGCGGGGATCGACGTGGAACAGGAAACCGGTGTTCGACTGGACGATGATCAGGCCCTTGCCGTCCGGCGTCCGCGCGATGCCGTTGGCGTTGTTCACCGCCGGGTCGACCACGAGCGCGCCGCTGAGCCTGATCGTCGTGACGTCCTTCTGGGTCGGTGCGCCCTTGCGCGGGATCGCGACCCGGTAGAGGACCGGCTGCCGCGAGTCGGTGAAGAACGCGGCGGACGGCGTCAGGATCACGTCGTTGACGAACGTCGGGGTGGTCGTCGAGAACGTGAGGTTCGACAGCGTCTTGCCGGTCTCGGTGTCGATCACGCGGCCGGTGCCCGCCACCCCGCCGGCGACGAACAGCCGGCCGCGGTCGTCGAGTTTGAGACCGACCGACGGGGTGCCCGGGCCCTGCGCGAGAACGCGCGATCGCCCGTTCGTCAGGTCCATTTTGAGGATGTCGCCGTCGGCCAGCGATCCGAAGTAGGCGACCGGACGGCGTCCGATCGCGATGCCTTCGGGCCGGAAGCCGTCCGGGAGCTGGTATGTGGTCGGGAACTGGGACTGGGTAGCCGGGGCGGTGGCCGCGGCCGGAGCGACGACGGTGGTCAGGGTCGCGGTGGTCGTGACGCCGGTGAGCAGCGCGGCGACGACGGCCAGGCGCGGTGCGGACTTCCAGAGCCGGGTGTCTCGCGAGTTGGCATCCATAAACCCACTAAAACTACTACAAGCGCCTGTAGGACACACGCCCTCAGATCCAGCCCTGTTGCCAGGCGTGGTGGGCGGCGGCGTGGCGGGTGGGGGCACGCAGCTTCGTCATCGCGGCGGAGAGGTAGTTGCGGACCGTCCCCGGCGCGAGGTGGACCTCGGCGGCGATGTCGTTGATCGAGCCACCGCTGCGCGCGGCCCGCAGCACCTCCAGCTCCCGGTCGGTGAGCGGGCAGTCGTCCTCGGTCAGCGCGGAGGCGGCGATGTCCGGGTCGACGTAACGGCGCCCGGCGGCGATGTCCCGGAGGATTTCCGCGAGCCGCGCGGCGGACGTGGTCTTCGGGACAAAACCGCGGACGCCTGCGGCGAGCGCCCGGCGCAGCACGGCGGGGCGGGCATGGCGGGTGACCAGCACGATCTGGGTGGGGGACCCGTTCCGGATCTCCTCGGCGGCCCGTAAGCCGTCGGTCGGTGGCATCTCCAGGTCGAGAACCGCGATGTCCGGCCGGTGCTCGCGTGCGAGCCGCACGGCCTCCGTCGACGTGGACGCCGTGGCGACGACCGTGAGGTCGTCCTCGAGCGCGAGGAGCGAGGCCAGGGCGCTCCGGAGCAGGTCCTCGTCGTCGGCGAGCAGCAGGCGGATCATCGTGTCTCCTTCCCGGCGGGCAGACACGCGGTGAGTTCGAACCGCTCGCCGTCCCGGGTCCACTCCAGAACTCCACCGGCGGCGTCGAGCCGTTCGGCCAGCGCGCTCAGCCCGGTGCCGGTGTCGGCCGCGGGCTCGAACGCACCGTCGTTGCTCACCTGGAGTCGGGCGACGCCGTCGGCGACCCGGTACTCGATCGACGTCGTCCGGGCCCGGCTGTGGCGGAGCAGGTTCGTGGCCGCCTCCCGCATGACCAGCCCCAGCAGGTGGCGGGCGGACTCGGAGATCGCGCCGGGCTCCACGGTCGTCCGGGCGTCGATGCCCGCCGAGGCGAGCACCCGGGTCGCGTTGGTGATCTCCTCGTTCAGGCTCGTGCGCCGGTATCCGCGCACCACCTCGCGGGTGTCGCGCAGCGCATCGGTGGCCAGCCGCCGCACCTCCTCCATCTCGGCGGCGGCGCGCGTCGCGTCGGCCTCGGCGAGCCGGGCCGCGAGTTCGCTCTTCACCGCGATCACCTGCAGATGATGACCCTGGATGTCGTGCAGGTCGGCGGCGAAGCGGAGACGCTCGTCCTTGACGGCCAGCTCGGCGGAGAGCCGCCGCGCCTCCTCGAGCCGCCCGGCGACGTCCCACGCCCACAGTGGACCGAGCACCGCCCAGCTGGTGAACGCGGTCACGCCCACCGGGAACAGGGCCGCGTACACCAGCTGCCCGTCCCCGGCGAGGAGGCTGACCGCGCCGCCCGGCAGCGCCGCGACCGCGGTCGCCGTCAGCACCAGCCGCCGCCGGGCTCGGCGATCCAGATAGGTGGCGATGACCGCCATCATGATCGCGGGCCCCACCGGCCAGAGACCGTAGTTGCGCAGGGCCAGCGGGCAGACGCCGAGCACGATGGCGGCGAGGACCCCGGCCACCGGCCAGCCCGCCGGCAGACGAGCGGGGGTGCCGCGCAGCCGTACGTCGAGCAGCACCAGGACCGCGGCGACCTCGACCACCAGCGCTGCGGCGCAGAACACGCGCGGCTGGAGCGGCACGTCGCTGTCGAGGACCCACTCGGCGGTGAACAGGATCAGCACACCGACGTTGGTGCCCGGCACCGCCCACCACGTGTACCGGCGGAACCCGGCCAGCCCCGTGCCGGCGTCGCTCACCCCGCCATTGTTTCAGCGGCGCGCTGATCAGGGGCGGTGTCATCCGTCCGGTCTTCGCATGACAGATGTCATCCGGACAGGGCGTGATCCGCCACTACTGCGCCCCGTCCGTGCTCGGCACCGTGAGGACGTCGAAAGGAGAACCTCATGGCTGACGTGGTGGAGGAACGGCCGGGCCTGCTTCGGATGCTGCTGCGGCGCTGGCCCACCGCGGCGGCGCTGGTGGCCGCCGTACTGATCTGGAGCGACGTCGGGGACCTCACCGACACGATTGCCGACCTCGGGCCGCTGGTGCTGCTGTTGGCACTGGAGTACCTGATCCTCAACCAGATCGGCCGGCGCGGGGCGTCCTGGCCGGTGGTGGGCGGCATGGTCGTGGTGATCGTCCTGCTCGACCTTCTTGACGTCGTGTCCCTGTCCACCGCCCTGGTCGTGGCCGCGCTAGTGCTGCTGGTGGCGGGTGCGGTCACCGGAACGCCGAACGGCCGGGCGTCGTTCGGGATCCAGGCCGCCGGGATGGTCGGGTTCGGGGCCATCGCGCTGGTGGGTCTCGCCGTCGATCCCGACCTCGGCCGCTACCTGATCGCGGCCGGGTGGTTGGCGCACGGGGTGTGGGATGCCGTGCACTGGAAGCTCGAGCGGGTGGTGTCCCGCTCCTACGCCGAGGCCTGCTTCGTCGTCGACATCGCAGTCGGTGTGCTGCTGCTGTTCGCGGTCTGACCGGTAGCGTCCCGAGGCGTGACTTCGCCACTGGAAGACGACGTCGACCGCGCGCTCGTCGCGCTGCTGGCCACCGACGGGCGCGCGACGCTCTCGACGCTCGCGGCTGCCGCCGGGCTGTCGGTGTCGGCGACCCAGGCCCGGGTGCGGCGGCTCGAGCAGCGCGGCGTGATCCGCGGGTACGCCGCGGACATCGACCCGGAGGCGCTCGGGCTGCCGCTGGCCGCGTTCATCGCGATCTCGCCGCTCGACCCGGCCCAGCCCGACGACGCCCCGGAGCGCCTCGCCGAGCTGCCCGCGGTGGAGGCGTGCTACTCGGTGGCGGGGGAGGAGAGCTACGTGCTGTTCGTCCGGGTGCCCTCACCGCGTGCGCTCGAGGGTCTGATCCGCGAGATCCGCTCGGTCGCCAACGTGCGCACCCGGACGACCGTCGTGCTCCAGACGTTCTTCGAGCGCACCGCCGCCCTGGACACCGACTGACGGGAGCCAGGAATTCCTGCGGCACGGGAGCCTGAGGCAGGAAAATTTCCGGTGGGGCCGTTGTGAAACCGTAAAGATCCTCTTAACGTGGTGTCATGACCCAGATGGTGGACGCCCCCGGCACGGTTCGCCCCAGCGACGTGCACGCCGTCATCGGCGCGCACCTTCTCGCCGACGGGCTCGATCTTGTGCTCGATCTAGAGGCCTCGCACGGCTCCACGCTCGTGGACGCCCGCGACGGCCACGAGTACCTGGACCTGTTCACGTTCTTCGCGTCCTCGGCGCTCGGCATGAACCACCCCGCGCTCGCCGAGCCGGCCTTCCGCGCCGAGCTGCTCCGCGCCGCGACGAACAAGCCGAGCAACTCCGACATCTACACGGTGGAGATGGCGCGGTTCGTCGACACGTTCGCCGCGGTCCTCGGCGACCCACGGCTGCCGCACCTGTTCTTCGTCGAGGGCGGCGCCCTTGCCGTCGAGAACGCGCTCAAGGTCGCGTTCGACTGGAAGAGCCGCTGGAACGAGGCGCACGGCATCGACCCGGCGCTCGGCACCCGCGTCCTGCACCTGGAGCATGCCTTCCACGGACGCTCCGGCTACACGATGTCGCTCACGAACACCGACCCGAACAAGGTCGCGCGCTTCCCGAAGTTCGACTGGCCGCGGATCCCGGCGCCGTACCTCCGCGAGGGGGCCGACCTGGATGCCCTCGAGGCCGAGGCGCTCGCCGCGGCCCGGGCCGCGTTCGAGGCCCACCCGCACGACATCGCCGCCGCGATCATGGAGCCGATCCAGGGCGAGGGCGGCGACCACCACTTCCGCCCGCAGTTCGTCCGCGCGCTGCGCGACCTGTGCCATGAGCACGACGCGCTGTTCCTCCTCGACGAGGTGCAGACCGGCGTCGGCCTGACCGGCACCACCTGGGCCTTCCAGCAGCTCGACGTCGTCCCGGACGTCGTCGCGTTCGGCAAGAAGACCCAGGTCTGCGGCATCATGGCCGGCGGCCGCGTCGACGAGGTGCCGGACAACGTGTTCGCGATCGCGTCCCGGCTCAACTCCACCTGGGGCGGCAACCTCACCGACATGGTGCGGGCCCGCCGCATCCTCGAGGTGATCCGCGACGAGAAGCTGGTCGCGCGGGCGGCGTCGCTCGGCGAGTACCTGCAGGACAGCCTGCGCGCGCTCGCCACCCGGCACCCCGGCGTGAGCAACGTGCGCGGCCGGGGCCTGATGTGCGCGTTCTCGCTCGCCGACGCCGCGACCCGGGACGCGCTGCTCGACGGCCTGCGCCAGGACGAGAGCGTGATGATGCTCGGCTGCGGAAACCGGAGCGTCCGCTTCCGCCCGGCCCTCACGATCAGCGAGGCTGAGCTGGACAACGGTGTCGCCGCGATCGATCGGGTGCTGAGTCGACTGGGGGCCTAGGTGCAGCAATGGGAGCTGCGGGCCGCGTTCGCCCGCGCGCTGTCGGACATGTACGGCCGGGAGGTTCCGGCCTACCAGACGCTGCTGCAGGTGTCGGCCGAGGTCAACGCCGACGTGCTCGCGAAGCACGGCGCGGACGCCCAGCGGCTGGGCAGCATCGACCGGGTGACCGCCGAGCGGCACGGCGCGATCCGGGTCGGCACGCCGGAGGAACTACGCCAGGTCGGGCAGATCTTCGCCGGCTTCGGCATGCACCCGGTGGGGTTCTACGACCTGCGTGATGCCTCGTCCAGCGCGGTGCCGGTGGTCTCCACCGCGTTCCGGCCGCTGGACGCCGATGAGCTGGCCCGCAACCCGTTCCGCGTCTTCACGTCCGTGCTGGTCACCGACGACCGCCGGTTCTTCGACGCGGACCTGCAGGCCCGGCTGGAGACGTTCCTCGGGCGCCGGGAACTGTTCCCGCCCCGGGTGCTGGAGCTCGCCGCACGGGCCGAGGCCGCCGGTGGCCTCGACGGCGACGAGGCCGACGAACTGGTGGCGGGCGCGACCGCCTGCTTCGCGCTGTCCCGGGAGCCGATCGACCGGTCCTGGTACGACGAGCTGTCCCGGATCTCCGCGGTCGCCGCCGACATCGGCGGGGTGGCGTCCACACACATCAACCACCTAACGCCGCGGGTGCTCGACATCGACGAGCTCTACCGCCGGATGACCGACCTCGGCGTCACGATGATCGACGAGATCCAGGGCCCGCCCGCCTGGGAGGGGCCGGACGTGCTGCTCCGCCAGACGTCGTTCCGGGCGCTGGCCGAGCCGCGGGTGTTCACCGATGGGCCGGGCGAGCTGCGGGTGCGGTTCGGTGAGGTCGAGGCGCGGGGGATCGCGCTGACCGCCGACGGCAGGGCCCTCTACGACCGGATGCTCGCCGAAGTGGACACCCGCCGGGCGTCCACCGGCCGCCCCCGCGCCGAGGTGGCCGCCGAGGTCTGGCGCGAATCGTTGCCCCCGACCGAAGGCGCCCTGGACCACGCCGGGCTGGGCGCGTTCACCTACCGCGCCACCCCGGATGCGGCCGCGCGGCTGAGCACGTTGCTCGCCGCCCGCGGCGCGGACGACCCGGCCGCCGGCGCTGCCCCCGCGACCGCTGGTCACACTCTGGTCCGCGGTCACCCGCAGCTGGACGTGCACGCGCTGGTGAGTGCCGGGGTCGCGGTGCGGGAGCCGATCGTCTACGAGGACTTTCTGCCCCGGTCCGCGGCCGGGATCTTCCAGTCCAACCTGTCCGACGCCGGACGGCGCGACGACGCGCTCACCGGCACCGCCCGGGACGCCGGCTGGCTGAGCGACGCGCTCGGCCGCGATGTCGCCGACCCGATCGTCCGCAATGACGAATTGACGCGCGCCTCTCTGCAGGCGCTCAACCTGGAGATCTCATGATCGACCTGCGCGAGAGCGCGCTCACCGCCCTGAAGTCCTGCGGCGTCGAGGCCGCCGCGCTGACCGGCACGCTGTCGGTCCGCACCCCGCTGACCGGCGCCGAGCTGCTCAGCGTGCGCCAGACCGAGGACGTCGGCGCGGTCGTTTCCGCCGCCCACGCCGCCTACCAGGAGTGGCGCACGGTCCCCGCCCCGGTCCGTGGCGCGCTGGTCAAGCGGCTCGGTCAGCTGATCGGCGAACACAAGGACGACCTGGCCACGCTGGTGACGCTCGAAGCGGGCAAGATCCGCTCCGAGGCCCTCGGCGAGGTCCAGGAGATGATCGACGTCTGCGACTTCGCGGTCGGCCTGTCCCGCCAGCTCTACGGGCGCACGATGCCCTCGGAGCGCCCCGGCCACCGGCTGATGGAGACCTGGCACCCGCTCGGCGTCGTCGGCGTCATCTCGGCGTTCAACTTCCCGGTGGCGGTCTGGTCGTGGAACACCGCGATCGCGCTGGTCTGCGGCGACGCGGTGGTCTGGAAGCCGTCGGAGAAGACGCCGCTGACCGCACTGGCCTGCACCGCGCTGGTCGACCGCGCGATCGCGGAACTCCACGCCCCGAAGGACCTTCACCGAACCGTCATCGGCGGCCGGGAGGTCGGCGAGGCCCTGGTCGACTCACCGCTGGTACCGCTGGTCAGCGCGACCGGCTCCACCCGGATGGGACGTGAGGTCGGCCCGCGCGTCGCGGCCCGCTTCGGCCGCACCCTGCTCGAGCTCGGCGGCAACAACGCCGCGGTCGTGACACCGTCCGCCGACCTCGACCTCGCCACCCGCGCGATCGTGTTCGCCGCCGCGGGCACCGCCGGGCAGCGCTGCACGACGCTGCGGCGGCTGATCGTGCACACCTCGGTCGCCGACGAGCTGCTCGGGAAACTGACCACCGCGTACGGCAAGCTGCCGATCGGCAGCCCGCTGGACGCCGGGACGCTCGTCGGGCCACTGATCGACGAGGCCGCCTACGAGAACATGACCGCCGCGCTGGACGCAGCCCGCAAGGACGGCGGTGAGGTGCTCGTCGGCGGTGGGCGGCGCGAGATCGACGGCGACGGCTACTACGCCGAACCGTCCATCGTCCGCATGCCGTCGCAGACCGACATCGTCCGTACCGAAACGTTCGCGCCGATCCTCTACGTCCTCACCTACGAGACGCTCGACGAGGCGATCGCGCTGCACAACGACGTACCGCAGGGCCTGTCGTCCGGCATCTTCACCCGCGACCAGCAGGAGGCGGAGCGATTCCTGGCCGCCGACGGCTCCGACTGCGGGATCGTCAACGTCAACATCGGGACGTCCGGCGCGGAGATCGGCGGCGCGTTCGGCGGCGAGAAGGAGACCGGCGGCGGGCGAGAGTCCGGTTCGGACGCCTGGCGCGCCTACATGCGACGGGCGACGAACACCGTCAACGCGTCCGGCCAGCTCCTGCTCGCGCAGGACGTGTCGTTCCTCTAGAAATCACTGCAGCGACGTCGTCGGGGTCACGTCGGTCTGCCGCAGCTTCGCGTAGACGGCGTCCGAACCGAGGCCCGCGGTGAACCCGATCGCGAGGACGACGTACACCAGGTTCTTCGCGGACTCCGCGGAGAGCACGTCCGGGTTGGCAGCGGTCTGCGCGGCGACGAACAGCAGGAACGTCACCGCGCCGGCCGCCGCTCCCCGCACCGCCGCCCACAGCCAGCCGGTCCCGTCGTCGAACGCGTTGCGGATGATCGCACCGCAGATCCCGATCATCACCGGCCCGGCCACCAGCACGGCCGCGGCGCGCCACGCCGGAGCGTCCGCCGACGTGGACAGCGGGATACACGCCAACGCGCCGGCCAGCATCACCAGCGCGAACACCAGGCCGTACGCCCGCAGCCGGGCCGACGCCGCCCCCGTGCGCTCCGCGGCCCGCGCCGCCTCCACCCGGCGGTCGTGCCGGCTGACCAGCGACTCCACCAGCTGCGCCGCCGACTCCGGCCCCCAGTCGGCCGCCGCGCGGGCCAGGTCCTCGTCGGTCGCGTCGTTCGGCGCGGCGCGGTGCCGTTCCCACACCCGCTCGGCCTCCCCGCCGAACGCCGCCACCGGGACGACCGGCACCTCCCGGGACAGCCCGATCACGCCCGCGTTGAACGTCGTCCGGCCGCCGCCGATCAGCAACAGCGCGTCGGCGGCGAGGATCGCGCGGTAGAAGCCGACCTCCCAGTCGCTCCCGCTGTCCGGTCGGGGATCGAAGATCTCCGGCCGGTCCCTGGCCTCGGGGAACGGCGCGCCCTCCTGCCGGAGCGGCGCGTGCACCTCGATCGATCGCGCGGACGCCCGCCCGGACGTGAGGTAGCCGCGCACCACCGCACCCTCGATGAAGTCGTCGCTCCCGGAGAAGACCACGATGCGACAGCCCTGCTTCGCGAACTCCCGGCCGAGCTCCTCCGCGGCGGTGACGGCTAACTCCGGCTGCCGCAGCGGCGTCCGGTACGGCCGGTCCGTTGCGGCGCTCCCCACGATCGCTACCGTCGGCGGCACAAGTTCCCCCTTCGACTCGTAAGACGTCTATCACTCCGGGGGTTGAGCGTCGGACCGGTTCTGCGTTTAGGTAGGTGGCCATGGAAGGCGCGCTGGAAGTGGTCGTTCTGCCGGTACGGGACATTGAGGCATCCAAACGGTTCTACGCCGAGCAACTCGGCTTCACCGTCGACATCGACGAGCCCGGCTTCGTCCAGCTCACCCCGGTCGGCTCGGGCTGCTCGGTGCAGGTGAAGCCGCTGGCGGAGAGGCAGGAGTTCGGCGTCCGGCCCACCCTGCTGCTGGTCGTCGCCGATGTGGACGCCGCCCGTGCCGAGCTGGCCGGGCGCGGTGTGGCGGTCAGCCCGGTGAGCCACTACGAGAGCACCGGCGTGGTCGAGGGCCGGGGTGGACGGTGGAACTCGTTCGTCTTCTTCGACGACCCCGACGGCTACCCGTGGGCGATCCAGGAACGTCCGGCGGAATGAACCGCGGCTGCCGCCGCGACCGCGTCCGCCTGGTGCGGCCATAACTGCCCCCCGTAGTTCTCGACGATCGGAAGGAACGGGTCCTCCACGCCGGTCCGGACGCCGCTGAGCTGCTCGACGACCGCCAGCCCGCAGAACGGCACCGCGAAGGGGGAGTAGCCACCCTCGTGGGCCAGGACCAGGCGTCCGTCGCAGTGCCGGGCGGCGGCGTCGGCGACCCGGCGGGTGAGCTCGCGGAACGACTCCGACGAGAGCATCTGCCGGGCCAGCGGATCGAAACCGTTCGCGTCGAAGCCGCACGCGACCAGGATCAAGTCCGGTGCGAACCGGTCCAGCGCCGGCTCGACGACCTCGGTGAACGCGGCCCGGTACGCGCCGTCCCCGGAGCCCGGCGGCAGCGGGACGTTGATCGTCGTGCCCTCGGCTCCGGGCCCGCCGACGTCGGTCACCGGACCGGACTGCGGCGGGTAGACGCCGTCCTGATGGATCGAGACGGCCAGCACCGACGGATCGTCCCAGAACGTGTCCTGCGTGCCGTTGCCGTGGTGGACGTCCCAGTCGACGATCGCGATCCGTTCCAGTCCGAGCGTGGCCTGGGCGTGCCGCGCAGCCACCGCGACGTTGTTGAACAGGCAGAAGCCCCGGCCGTGGTCCGGTGTGGCGTGATGACCGGGCGGGCGCACCAGCGCGTACGCGTTGTCGACCACGCCGCCCGCCACTGCCTCGACCGCGGCGAGCACACCCCCGGCGGCCAGCAGGGCGATCTCGTACGAGAACTCGCCGAACGGCGTGCCGCCGCCGAGGTTCCCGCCGCCCGCGGCGGCCTGCCGGTCGACGTCCGCGACGTACTCGGGCAGGTGGACGCGAGTCAGCTCGGCCACCGTCGCCGGACGCGGCGCCAGCGGGGTGAGGTGCTCGAGCAGACCGGACGCGGACACCAGGTTCGCGAAGCGGCGCTTCGCGTCCGGGCTCTCGACGTGCTCCATCGGTTCGACCCAGCGGCTCACCGGCAGCGGCCCACCCGCGGTGCCGGTGTCGTGCCACATGTACCGCTCGTGCCAAACCCATCCCGTCGCCATGCGCACACGCCTATCACAGGGGTCAGGGACGCCAGATCAGCACCGCGATCGGGCGGGTGCGCTCGGCGAACCACCCGTCGTCCGACGCCTCGGTCAGCAGCCGCCGCAGGTCCGCCTCGAACCCGGGCAACTCCGCCCCGAACAGGTGCGGCGCCGAACTGGAGAGCGAGAACACCC
The DNA here is from genome assembly GCF_900143005.1 of Cryptosporangium aurantiacum. Lineage (NCBI taxonomy): Bacteria > Bacillati > Actinomycetota > Actinomycetes > Cryptosporangiales > Cryptosporangiaceae > Cryptosporangium > Cryptosporangium aurantiacum. Next base: position 24,641 of record NZ_FRCS01000020.1, on the reverse strand, counting down.
CGGCCGTGATCTGGTCGACGCTACGGTCCACGACCCGGTCCCCGCCGACCTCGAACCGGGTCGGACCGGAATACCCGGCGCGCCGCATCACCTCGTCCTCACCGCTGCGCGTCCCCTGCGGCAGCGCGCTCTGCCCGGCACGGCGCACCGGCCCCAGATACTCGGCGACCAGGGTGTTGATCCGATCCCACGGCGGCCGCGGGCGCGGCAGCGGATCGTCGCCGTCCACCCCCTGGTGCGTCGTGGCGCCGACGTGCAGCCACACACCGCCCGGCTCCAGCAACCCGCGCACCCGCTCCGCCACGGCCGACCGATCCATCCAATGGAACGACTGTGCGAACGTCGCCACCCGGAACGTCCCGAGATCCGGCGGCAACTCCTCGGCCCGCGCGTGCACCCACCGGGCGGTGGTGACCCCGGCCTCGCGGGCGCGGCGCGACGCCTCCGCGACCATGCCCCGGTCCGCGTCGACGCCGACTACCGCCTCGAACAACGGCGCGAGGACCAGCGTCAACGACCCCGGCCCGCACCCTACGTCCAGCAGCCGCCCCCGCCCGTCCAGACCCAGCTCCGCGCCGATCGCCTCCGCGAGCTCCGGCGGGTACGGCATCCGGCCCACCGCGTAGTACGGCGCGCTCCCCGCGTACAGCGTCTCGTCCCACTCCCACTCGGTCACCGCCAGAGGCTATCTCGGCCAAAATAACAAGCCCAAACACCCACAGCCGGACGAGACGACTCAGAGCAACCGCTCGCCTGCCGATGAGGAAGGGAACTCTGACGGGGGGTCCGGCGATGGCGCGGTTGCTGGTGGTCGAGGACGAACCGGATCTGCGGGACCTGCTCGTTCAGCGCGTCGAAGCCGCCGGGCACGAGGTCATCCCGGTCGCCACCGGCGCCGCCGCGCTGCGGGCGGTCACCGAGAACGGCGTTCCGGACGCCGCGATCCTCGACGTCGACCTGCCGGGCCAGGACGGCGTCACGCTGCTCGGGGAGCTCCGCCGCGTCCACCCGGATCTGCCCGCGCTGTTCATCACGGTGCTCTGGTCCGGCGAACTGCTCGCCCGGATGAAGGCCACCGGCTGCCCGTACCTGACCAAGCCGTTCGCCGCCAAGGACCTGCGCGACGCTCTCGACGTCCTGCTCGGTGACGCCCCGGGCGTGGCCGATCACTCGGCGCCCGGATGAGTCCTGCCGCGGCCCTGGCCCGGTCGGTCGGTTTCGCGGCCCTGTTTCTGCTCGCCGCGATCGCGGGCCGGCTCACGCTCCTGGAAGGCACGGCGCTCAGCCTGGTCTGGCCGGCGGCGGGCGTCGCGATCGTCTGGTTCGTCGCGCAACGAGGCTCGCCGACGCCCGCGACGGACTGGGTCCTCCTGGCCGGCGTCACGCTGGCCGCGAACCTCTCGACCGGCGCCCCACTCACGCTGGCGGTCGGCTTCCTCTGCGCCAACGCGGTGCAGATCGCGGTCTTCCTGGGCGTGTTCGGGCGCCTGCGACCGGACTGGCGGCGGGGCGCGGAACCACCGCTCGTCCGGCTGGCCGACCTCTGGCGGATGATCGCCGCGACGCTGGCGAGCACGGTCTGCGGTGCGCTGATCGGCCCGACGCTGGCCAGCTGGTGGGCGGGCTCGTGGTCGTGGTTCGGCGAGCTGATCTGGCTCACCCGGAACATCTCCAGTGTCCTGCTGATCGGCATTCTGGGGATGCTGCTGATCGGCCGCCGTGGGGTCGGCGAGCGGTTCCGCGGCTGGCGGCTGGTCGAGTTGGGCGCGCTGACCGTGTGTTCGGTCGCGTGGTACGCGGTGGCGTTCGGGTTCTCGCAGGGCTTCCCGCTGGCGTTTCCGCTGCTCGTCGTCACGGTCTGGGCGGGCGCTCGATTCCCGTCGACGCTCGTCGCGGCGCACGGCGTGATCCTCGGGACGGTGGCGGTGCTGTACACGCTGCACGACGTGGGGCCGTTCGCCGCGATCGAGTCGAACCCGATGCGTGCGCTGGTGGCGCAGGCGTTCGTCGCGATGGTCGGGATACTCGGGCCGGTGCTGGCGCTCGGCCGGGACGAGCGGCAGGCGCTCAGCCGGGAGCTGTCAGCGGCGGCGGCGGCGAGCGCGGCGCAGGCCAGGACGCTGAGCACGATCGTCGATTCGATCAGCGACGGGCTGATGGTGATCGGTGCGGATGGCCGGATCCTGCTGCGCAACCCCGCGGCGGTGAACCTCTTTCCCGAGCTGTCGCGGCGCAGTCAGTTCGTCGGTGACAACCCCGAGGTCGTCCTGGCCGAGCCCGGCGGCGGACCGATCGAGATGGCTGACCTGCCGTTCTCCCTTGCGCTGGCGGGGGAGACCGTGTTGAACCGGGACCTCGCGGTGCGGCAGCCTGCCACCGGGAGCGAGCGGATCTTCCAGGTTTCCGCGGCGCCGCTGGCCGACGACGGCGCCGGCCGCCGGGCGGTCGTGCTGTACCACGACGTGACGTCCGACCGGCGGCACCGGGACGAGCTGACCGCGTTCGCCGGCGTCGTCGCGCACGATCTGCTCAATCCGCTGACGACCGTGGAGGGTTGGACCGAGGCGCTCGCCGAGGAGCTCTATGACCATCCCGAGATCGCCGGCGCGCGCGACAGCATCACCCGTATCCGCCGCGGTTCGACGCGGATGCGGCACTTGATCAACGATCTGCTCGCGTACACGACGGCCCGGGACGGCGCGCTGTCGCCCGCGCGGGTCGCGCTGGGGGACCTGGTCGCCGAGATCGTGTCCGCGCGGGTCGATCAGGCCACCGCGGCCGGTGCGCTGCCGCCCCGATTCTCGGTGGGGCGGCTGCACGACGTCGAGGCGGATCCGGTGCTGATCCGGCAGCTGCTCGACAACCTGGTCAGCAATGCGGTGAAGTACACGGCGCCGGCGACCGTGCCGCACGTGACGATCGAGACCGAGCTGGCCGGTGACGAGCGGGTCCGGCTGACGGTGACCGACAACGGCATCGGGATCCCGCCCGGTCAGCACGAGGCGATCTTCGCGAACTTCCACCGCGCGCATCGGGAGGCCGGGTACGCCGGTACCGGCCTGGGGCTGGCGATCTGCGCCCGGATCGTCGAGCGCCACGGCGGTGCGATCGCGGCGTCGGACAATCCGAACGGGCCGGGCGCCCGCTTCACGGTGCTGCTCCCTGCGGCGCGTACGGCCGTGGGTGGTGACGGTTCGGTCGCGCCCGCACCCGCCTCGGTCGGCCACCAGGTCTAGTCGGACGCCGTCCCGCGCGCCGCCGGAGGGTGGCTGGCGTCGCGGGGGCCGCGGGGAACCCGCACGACGGGCGCCCTGTCGGGGTCGTCGCTGTCGTCGTGGTCGTCGGGGGTGCGGTTCGGGGTCGTGCGCTCCTCCTCGGCGAGGATCTCGAACCGGGATTCGTGCGCGGTCGGGCGGTAGATCTGGTCGAAGACGTCGAGGATCGGCGCGCTGATGCCCCGGCGGCGCACCCTCGCGGCGAGGATCAGCAGGACGCCGATCACGGTGGCGTAGCAGGCGATCACGACGGCGACTCCCATGTCGTCACGGTACGCACCGGCCCGCCGCTCCGGGGCGAGCTCGCCCCAGTCACCGGCACACCGACGCGGGCCTGCTCCCACCCCGCAGCGGTGCCGCCACCGGTGGCTGGGCGTTGGTGGTGCTGCGGAGGGTGGCTCGGGTGGCGGCGAGGACGGCGCCGAGTACGACCGCGACGCCGAGGAGCTGAGCCGGGGTCAGCGCCTGGCCGAGCACCGCCCACCCCGCGAGCACCGCGACCACCGGGCTGAGCAGGCTGAGGAACGACGCCGAGGCGGCGGGCAGCGCCGCGATGCCGCGGAACCAGAGCACGTAGGCCAGTGCGGTCCCGACCAGCGCCAGGTACACGTACCCACCGACGGCGGGGGCGTCGAGGGCGGGCGGCGGGCCCTCGACCAGCAGCGCGACCGGCGTCAGGACGAGGCCACCGGCGATGAGCTGCCAGGCGGTGGTGGCCAGCGGCGACGCGGGCGGCGTCCAGCGCTTGGCGAGGACGATGCCCAGCGCCATCGATCCGGCGCCGGCCAGTGCCGCGGCCACGCCCAGCGCGTCGAGGCGGGCCTGCGCGGTGAGGACGACGAGCGCGACCCCGACGACCCCGGCGATACCCGCCAGGACGGTGCGGAGCCGGAGCCGTTCGCGCAGCGCCACCGTGGCGAGCGCGGCGACCAGCAGCGGCTGGAGCGCACCCGCGATCGCGGCGACTCCGCCGGGCAGCCGGTAGGCCGCGACGAACAGCAGCGCGAAGAACGCGCCGATGTTCAGCGTGCCGAGAACGGTCGCGCGCCACCACCACGAGCCACGGGGTAGCACCCGGACGAGCGCGAGCAGCAGCAGGCCGGCCGGGAGCGCGCGGAGCACCCCGGCGAGCAGCGGACGGCCGGGCGGTAACAGCTCGGTCGTCACCAGGTACGTGGTGCCCCAGGTCACCGGGGCGACCGCGGTGAGTAGCAGGACGCGGGCAGTTTTGCTAAGCACTTAGCGATAATAGCTAAGTGCTTAGCGATTTGGCTACCCTGAGGCCGTGGCTGATCACGTCGACGGAATCCTGGCCCAGTGGCGCCGTGAGCGGCCCGACCTCGACGTGTCGCCGATGGGGGTGATCGGGCGGCTGAGCCGCGCGGCGGCCGCCGTCGACGCGCAGCTCGCCCGGAACTTCGCCGCGCACGACCTGGACCGCGGCTCGTTCGACGTCCTCGCGACGCTGCTGCGCAACGGGGCGCCGCACCGGCTCACCCCGGCGGCGCTGGCCGCCGACGCGATGATCACGTCGAGCGCGGTCGCTCAGCGGCTCAACCGGCTCGAAGCACGCGGCCTGATCACCCGGACGCCGAACCCGGAGGACGGCCGGGGCAGCCTGGTCACGCTGACCCCGGCGGGGAAGGCCGCGGTCGAGGCCACGTTGCCCGCCCACCTGGCGACCGAGGAGGCGATGCTCGCCGACCTCACGACGGACGAGCGCGCCGCGCTGGCCACCCTGCTGTCCCGCCTCCTCCACAGCGCCGGCGGCCGCTGATCTTCTTCGGGCCGCAGCACCCCGCCCGCGGCCCGACCTGCGACGTCTCGCGCCTGCGGCGCGCCCCCTACTGGATCGGGTAGCGCTGGACGCGGAGCCAGTCGACGAGGGCCGTGGCCGGGAACGTCGTCGCCGCGTCGGGCTCGGTCGGCGCGTCGTCCACCGCCAGCTCGAGCACCAGCGCGTGCGGCCGCCGGAACGCCGCCCAGGCGGCCCCCGCCTGCGCCGCGGTCAGCTCGGCCGTGCGGACGCCGTCCACCGACCACTTCAGGTACCCGTCCGGCCCGGACCGCCAGTCCACCGCGTAGACGTGCCAGTCGGTGCTCCGCCCGTCGCCCGGCAGCGGCACCGTCCGGCTGAAGCCCAGGCTGCCCGCGACTCGCTGCCGCACGAAGCCCGGCCGGTGCCCCGGCGCCTCCACCACGTCGATGCCCCCGGCGGTGGCCAGGCCCGCGCTCGCCTGGTCCGCGCCGACCGTCCGGAGCGCCGGCCGCAGCCCCCGGCCCGCCGGGGCCTTCAGCCGCACGGAGACGTGTCCGCCCTGCTGGGACCACGCGGCGACGCCGTCGTTGCCGACCCAGTCGAGCATCGTCAGCCGCGGGCCGGCGTACCGGCACGAGTGACCACCGCACCGGGTGTCGGTGTCCGCGACCCGCTCCGCGACCAGCGCGAGGTGCCCTCGCCCGTCGAGCCGCGCCTGGTCCGGCGAGTACCGGGTGAGCGACCCGGTGCACCCCTCCCGGCACGGATCGGCGAACCACATCGCGGTCGACAGACCGTAGTTCGGGCCCGCTCCGGCCGGGCCGCTGAACTCCTGGCGGAACGTCACCGGGTTGGTCCGCACGGTCAGGTACCGGTGCGGCCTCAGGTCCAGCCAGCGCCCGGCGAGCTGCACCGCGACCTGGATCTCGTAGTCCCCGGCCGGGAACGTCCGGTGGCCGGTGGTGAACGTGTAGCCCTCGGCCGGGACCGTCGTCGCGTGGGCGCCGGGGAAGTCGAAGTGGCCGCCGTCGGAGTCGCGGACCGCGACCGTGAGCGCCTCCACGGCCACCGGCCCGCCGGTCGTCCGGAGCCGGGCGGTGGCCGAGAGCGCCTGGCCCTCCTCGGCGGTGGCCGGCACCGTCAATACGTCCAGGACGAGGTCCGCTGCCGCGGCCGGGGTCACCGGAGTGACCACCAGCGCGGCTAGTACGGCCAGCGCCGCGACAATCACCCGTCCACCCACGTCGCCCCCTTGTCTCGTGCGCGGGATGGTTCATACCGCACTTATCGGGTTGTTCGGGCGTGTCGTCTGCTCGTGGCGGCGAACCGGCGTTTGAGTGTCGTCATGCTGCTCTTCCGCCGAACAGGCGTCGTGTTCGCGCTGGTCGTGAGCCTGATCGTCGCCGCGGCCCCGGCCGACGCCGCGGACCGCCCCGCGTTCAACCGGTACTCCGCGGCCCAGCTCGCCCAGCAAATCCTCGCGCTGCGGGCCGCCGGGCGGATCGGCATCTACGACTACTCCGCGCGCAAGGCCGCGGATCGCCGCGACCGGTCACTGGCCAGCCAGCAGCTCGCGGACATCGCCGCCGGGCGCCGGGTCAACCTGTCCCGGCGCTGCCACGGCGGGCGGCTGGTGCGGATCCGGCCGGACATCCGGATCCTGCGGTTCCTCGCCGACCTCGGGGCGAACCACGGCCGGTACACGATCAACGTCCTGTTCGGGCAGTGCCACAGCCGGCGCTCGCTGCACTACGCCGGGCGCGCCGTGGACCTGCGGTGCGGCCTGAAGGTCAAGCGGGCCGACGCGTCCGCGCTGCTGTGGGGCGTTCGCCGCAACGCCGAGACGTGCCGCCGCCACTACCACTGGCACTACTCGGTCGGCGGCCGCTGACGCCGGGCGAGCACCAGCAGCACCACCAGCGCGAGCACCGCACCGCACGTGCCGAGCGTCATGTCGCCGAGCGTGTCCTCGTACGCGGTGTCCAGCTCGGTGCCGTGCCGGATGAACGCGTACCACTCGCCGAGCTCCCACAGCAGTGCCAGCAGTGCACCGCCGCCGATCACCACGACCGCCCGTGCCCAGGCCGGCCGGAGCGTGGCGACGTCCAGGACCAGCGCGAGCCCGAGGCAGAGCAGGAACCAGTTGACGAAGTGGTTCGCGTCGTCCCACCACGTGATCGAGTCGTAGAGGTCGAGCGTGTTGCCGGAGACGTCGACCAGGAACGGCAGCATGACGAGCGTGAAGCCCGCTGTGGGTGCGGTGTTCAGTTGACCCCGATGCGCCAGCCACCAGCCGACCGGGACGGCCAGCATCATCAGCGGGTACAGCACGAGCCGGGCCGCGAAGCCCTTGCCGGCGAACTGCGGCAGGTCGCTCGCGACGCTGGCCACCACCAACTGGGCCACGGTCAACGCCAACACGACGAGTGGAGCAGCCCAGCTTCGAAGACGCACGGCGCGCAGTCTGCCGCAGCGCAGCCCCTGGACGGACGGTGCCCCCCGAAGCTAGGCGCCGATGCCGGCCCGGTACCTTCCGGCGCCGTGCCGGGCGTCGTCAAAATCAGTTGTTGACCAGGTCGCGGGAGACCGCGCGGGCGGCCTCGCGCACGCGGTTGACCAGCGCGGACCGCGGCCGAAGGCCGGGATCGCAGATCCGGTCGACGGGACCGGACACGCCGATCGCGCCGACCACCAGCCCACCGTGCCCGCGGATCGGGACCGCGATCCCGGCCTGGCCGACGGTCATCTCCTCGACCTCGGCGGCCCAGCCGCGTTCGCGGACCTCCTCCAGGCCCGCGCGCAGGATCCGGGTGTCGGTGATCGTGCGGTGGCTGTAGGGCGGGAGGCCCTTGGCCAGGACGACGGCGGCGTTCGGCGCGTAGGCCAGCAGCGCCTTGCCGAGCGCGGTCGCGTGCGCCGGGAGCGTGGAGCCGACGTCGAGCTTCTGCTGGGTGTCGTCCGGACGGAAGACGTGGTGGACGACGATCACCGCGGCGCCCTGCAGCGCCCCGATCCGTACCGCTTCGCCGGTGCGCGCCGCCAGCGGATCGGCCCAGTTGATCGCGTGCGAGCGCAGCTCGTTGAGGTCGAGCCGGCCGCCGCCGAGGTCGAGCAGCGCGGTGCCCAGCCGGTATTTGCCGCCGCTGCGGTCCTGGTCGACGAACCCGACGCGGTGCAGCGTCCGTAACAGACCGTGCGCGGTCGCCTTGGCCAACCCGAGCGCTTCGGCGATCTCGCTGACGCCCAGCGGGCCGGGCGAACCGCCCAGGAGGCGGAGTATCGCCGCGGCCCGCTCGATGGATTGGACCGAGCCGGGCATGTCCCGATCGTAAGCATGCGCCCGGGTTCGACATTGTCGAACGCCCGCCGTTGAGTGCGCCCCGCAGCGTTCCTAGCGTCTGACAGGTGCCTGGCCGAGACGGCCGACGAAGGCCCTCGGCCCCAGCCCCGGGAGGTCCAATGGCGGAACGGTGGAAGATCCCGAGAGTCCCTGGCACCGTCGGCGAGATGGCGGCGGAGTTCGCCGGGACCCTGATCCTGATCCTGTTCGGATGTGGTGTGGTCGCCCAGGTCGTGGGCGGCGAGATCGGTGATCACGACAGCATCGCGTGGGCGTGGGGCTTCGGCGTCGCGCTGGGTGTGTTCGTCGCCGGCCGGATCAGCGGCGCGCACCTCAACCCCGCGGTGACGATCGCGCTCGCGGTGTTCAAGGGCTTCTCCTGGCGGAAGGTGCCCGGCTACATCGCGGCGCAGACCCTCGGCGCGTTCATCGCGGCGCTGCTGGTGCGGTGGAACTACAGCGAGGTGCTGGCGAGCGTCGACCCGGGCAACACGATCGCGACCCAGGGCGTGTTCTCGACGCTGCCCGGCAACGGCACGCTGCCGGTGTCGGAGTGGGGCGCGTTCCGCGACCAGATCATCGGCACCGCGATCCTGCTGTTCGTGATCCTGGCGCTGACCGACCTGCGCAACAACCCCCCGCTGGCGAACCTGACGCCGCTCATCGTCGGGTTCCTGGTGGTCGCGATCGGCATGGCGTGGGGCACCAACGCGGGCTACGCGATCAACCCGGCCCGTGACTTCGGTCCACGGCTCGCGTCCTACCTGACCGGGTACGAGACAGCGTGGAGTGATCAGTACGGGAACCTGTATTTCTGGGTGCCGATCATCGCCCCGATCATCGGTGCTCTTGTCGGCGCCGCGCTCTACGGTCTGCTCGTCGGCCGGTTCCTGCCGTCCGACGCGCCGCAGGAGCCGGGTGACCTGCCGTCGGCCGACGCGCGGGACGCCAGGACCACCGAGAAGATCGCCTGACCGCCACTTCACCTCGAGGAGCAAACCGCATGCCTGACTTCGTCGGCGCAGTCGACCAGGGCACGACCAGCACCCGGTTCATGGTCTTCGACCACGGTGGTAACGAGGTCGGCCGTCACCAGCTCGAGCACGAGCAGATCCTGCCGCAGGCCGGCTGGGTCGAGCACAACCCGGTGGAGATCTGGGAGCGGACGGCGTCGGTCATCCGCACCACGATGAACAAGCTCAACATCTCCGCGTCCGACCTCGCGGCGCTGGGCGTCACCAACCAGCGCGAGACGACCGTGGTGTGGGACCGGCGCACCGGCCGGCCCTACTACAACGCGATCGTCTGGCAGGACACCCGCACCGACCGGATCGCGTCCGCGCTCGACCGCGACGAGCGCGGGAAGACCATCCGGCAGAAGGCCGGTCTGCCGCCGGCGACGTACTTCTCCGGCGGCAAGATCCAGTGGATCCTGGAGAACGTCGACGGGGTGCGCGAGGCCGCCGAGGCCGGTCACGCGATCTTCGGCAACACCGACTCCTGGCTGCTCTGGAACCTCACCGGCGGGTCGCACGTCACCGACGTGACGAACGCCAGCCGCACGATGCTGATGAACCTGGAGACGCTCGACTGGGACGACGAGCTGCTCTCGTTCTTCAACATCCCGCGGTCGATGCTGCCGGAGATCCGGCCGTCGTCCGACCCGAACGGGTACGGGGAGGTCGTCGCGAACGGCCCGCTGGACGGGCAGGTGTTGCTCACCGGTGACCTGGGCGACCAGCAGGCGGCCACCGTCGGGCAGGTCTGCTTCGCGCCCGGCGAGGCCAAGAACACCTACGGCACCGGCAACTTCCTGCTGCTCAACACCGGCACCGAGCTGGTGCGCTCCGAGCACGGCCTGCTGACCACGGTCTGCTACCAGTTCGGCGACCAGCCCGCGGTGTACGCGCTCGAAGGGTCGATCGCGGTCACCGGCTCGGCGGTGCAGTGGCTGCGCGACCAGCTCGGGATCATCAGCGGCGCGTCGCAGAGCGAGGCGCTGGCCCGCCAGGTCGAGGACAACGGCGGCGTGTACTTCGTGCCGGCGTTCTCCGGGCTGTTCGCGCCGTACTGGCGCTCGGACGCCCGCGGCGCGATCGTCGGGCTCTCCCGGTACAACACGAACGCGCACCTGGCCCGGGCGACGCTGGAGTCGATCTGCTACCAGAGCCGGGACGTCGCCGAGGCGATGGAGCAGGACTCCGGCGTCCACCTCGAGGTGCTCAAGGTCGACGGCGGGGTGACGGCCAACAGCCTGTGCATGCAGCTGCAGGCCGACATCCTCGGCGTGCCGGTCAGCCGGCCGGTGGTCGCCGAGACCACCGCGCTCGGCGCGGCGTACGCGGCCGGGCTGGCGGTCGGGTTCTGGAAGAACACCGACGAGCTGCGGGAGAACTGGAACGAGTCGGAGCGCTGGCAGCCCAGCTGGGACGAAGAGCGGCGCGCCGAGGGCTACACGAAGTGGCGCAAGGCGGTCGAGCGCACGCTCGACTGGGTGGACGTCGACTGAATTTTCGGTGTGGCGGCCGGTCCCCGGCCGCCACACCACCGGCAGGGGAGGACGACGATGGACACCGGCAGGCTTTCGCCCGAGGCCAGGGGGAGCGCGCTGGACGCGCTGTCCGACGGCATCGAGCTGGACGTGGTGGTGATCGGCGGCGGCGTGGTCGGCGCCGGCACCGCGCTGGACGCCGTGACCCGCGGGCTGTCCGTGGCGCTGATCGAGGCCAGGGACTTCGCCAGCGGCACGTCCAGCCGGTCGAGCAAGCTGATCCACGGTGGCCTGCGCTACCTGGAGATGCTCGACTTCGGGCTGGTCCGGGAGGCGCTGCACGAACGTGGCCTGCTGGTGCAGCGGCTCGCGCCGCACCTGGTGCGGCCGGTCCGGTTCCTCTACCCGCTGAAACACCGCGGCTGGGAGCGGCTGTACGCCGGTGCGGGGGTGGCGCTCTACGACGCGCTGAGCGCGTCCGGGGGGCGTGGGCTGCCGCACCACCGGCACCTGTCCCGGCGCGGTGCGCTGCGGGTCTGCCCGTCGTTACGCAAGGACGCCTTGATCGGCGCCCTGCAGTACTACGACGCCCAGGTGGACGACGCCCGGCACACGTTGTACCTGGTGCGCACCGCCGCCGCGTACGGCGCGCACGTGCTGTCCCGGGCACCGGTGGTCGGGTTCCTCCGCGAGTCCGAGCGGGTCACCGGCGTCCGCGTGCGCGACCTGGAGCACGACCGGGTGCTGGAGATCCGCGCGAAGCAGGTGATCAACGCGACCGGCGTCTGGACCGACGACACGCAGGCGATGGTGGGCGAACGCGGGCTGTTCCACGTCCGGGCGTCCAAGGGCATCCACCTGCTGGTGCCCCGCGACCGGATCCAGTCCTCGACCGGGCTGATCCTGCGGACCGCGACGTCGGTGCTGTTCGTGATTCCCTGGGGCCGGCACTGGATCGTCGGCACCACCGACACCGACTGGGCGCTGGACAAGGCGCACCCGGCGGCGTCCAGCCGGGACATCGAGTACCTGCTCACCGAGGTCAACAAGGTGCTGCTCACCCCGTTGACCAAGGACGACGTGGTCGGCGTCTACGCCGGGCTGCGGCCGCTGCTGGCCGGTGAATCCGAGTCGACGTCGCAGCTCTCCCGGGAGCACACGGTGGCGTCGCCGCAGCCGGGGCTCGTCGTGGTGGCCGGCGGGAAATACACGACGTACCGGGTGATGGCCCGCGACGCCGTCGATGCGGCCGTGCACAACCTCGACCGGGGCGCGCCGAAGTCCTGCACGGAGATCGTGCCGCTGCTCGGCGCGGAGGGGTTCACCGCGCTGCGCAACCAGCGGCACACGCTGGCCGCGCGGTCGGGCCTGCACGTGGCCCGGATCGAGCACCTGCTCAACCGGTACGGGTCGCTGATCGACGAGCTGCTGGCGCTGATGGCCGACGATCCGGGGCTGCGCGCTCCGCTGGAGGGCGCCGAGGACTACCTGCGGGTCGAGATCGCGTACGCCGCCTCGCACGAGGGCGCGCGGCACCTGGAGGACGCGCTGACCCGCCGGACCCGGATCTCGATCGAGGTCGCCGACCGCGGCGTCACCGCGGCCCGGCCGGCGGCGCTGCTGATGGCCGGGGTGCTGGGCTGGAGCGACGAACAGGTCGACCGGGAGGTCAAGCACTATCAGCGACGGGTCGAGGCCGAACGGGCTTCGCAGGATCAACCGGACGACGAGACCGCGGACGCGACGCGGCTGGGCGCCGCGGATGTGGTTCCTTTAGTCGGATCGTGACCGTGGCAGTGCGCTGAGCGACTTACGCTGTTCACGGAAGCCGGCGCAGGACGCGACCGGGAGGAGACCGGGTGATGGTGTCGCGCTACGTGATCGCGATCGACCAGGGAACCACCTCCACCCGATGCATCGTGTTCGACCAGCGCGGACGCCTGGTGTCGGTCGCGCAGCGCGAGCACCGCCAGCTCTACCCGCGGCCGGGCTGGGTGGAGCACGACGCGCTGGAGATCTGGCGCAACGTGCGGCGGATCGTGCCGCGCGCGGTCGCCGAAGCCGGTATCGACGCCTCACAGGTGGTCGGGATCGGCATCGCGAACCAGCGCGAGACGTGTGTGCTCTGGGACCGGCGCACCGGGGAGCCGATCGGGCAGGCGCTGGTCTGGCAGGACATGCGGGCCGACGGCGTGGTGGAGGAACTGGCCGCGCACGCCGACGCCAAGGACGTCGAGACGCGTTGCGGGTTACCGCTGGCCACGTACTTCTCCGCGCCGAAGCTGCGGTGGCAGTTCGCGCACGTGCCGGGCCTGCGGGAACGGGCCGAGCGGGGCGAGATCCTGTTCGGCACGATGGAGACCTGGCTGATCTGGAACCTGACCGGGGGTGTCCACGTCACCGACGTCACCAACGCGAGCCGGACCATGCTGATGGACCTGCGGACGCTGCAGTGGAGCCCGGAGCAACTCGAGTTCTTCGGCATCCCGGCGGGGATCCTGCCGGAGATCCGGTCGTCGGCCGAGGTGTACGGGGTCTGCTCGACGGTGCTGCCGGGGGTGTCGATCACCGCGGCGCTGGGCGACCAGCAGGCCGCGCTGTTCGGGCAGGTGTGTTTCGCGCCGGGCGATGCGAAGTGCACGTACGGCACCGGGTCGTTCCTGCTGCTGAACACCGGTGCCGAGGTCGTGCAGTCGACGCACGGTCTGCTTTCGACGGTCGGGTACCAGATCGGCGGCGAGGCGGCGACGTTCGCGCTGGAGGGGTCGATCGCGATCACCGGGTCGCTGGTGCAATGGTTCCGCGATTCGCTCGGGCTGATCAGCACCGCGCCGGAGATCGAGACGCTGGCCCGCACCGTGGAGGACAACGGCGGCTGTTACATCGTCCCGGCGTTCTCCGGGTTGTTCGCGCCATACTGGCGGAGCGAGGCCCGCGGCGTCATCGTGGGTCTGACCTCGTACATCACCAAGGGCCACCTGGCCAGGGCCGTGCTGGAAGCGACCGGGTGGCAGACCCGCGAGGTCGTCGACGCGATGAACGCCGACTCCGGCCTCGAACTGCGGACGCTACGGGTCGACGGCGGGATGACGTCGGACAACCTGCTGATGCAATTCCTCGCCGACGTCCTGGACGTGCCGGTGGTGCGGCCGATGGTCGCCGAGACCGTGTCGCTGGGAGCCGCGTACGCGGCGGGGCTGGCCGTGGGGTACTGGGCGGACCTGGCCGCGCTGAGCCAGAACTGGCACCGCGCGGCGCAGTGGATGCCGGCGATGGCGGCCGATCGGCGGGCGGAGGAGTACGACAACTGGCAGCGGGCGGTGGAGCGGACGTTCGGCTGGATCAAACCCGGCGCTCACCACCCGGGATAGCGGCTCCAGGCTCGGTGACCTCGCGTCCAGCGGAATTGTCGGAGGGGGCGGCTATACCCGTGGCATGAGTCCGGACGAGTACTTCGACGACATCGTCGACGAACTGGCGCCCGAGGGCGTGCACACCGCCAAGTTGTTCGGCAGTCGGGCGTTGAAGCTCGACAGCAAGGTCTTCGCGGTCGTGCACAGCGACGACATGGTGTTCCGGCTCGGCGCGGGGACCCGCGCCCACACCGACGCGCTCGGGCTGGCGGGTGCGGAACTGTTCGATCCGTCCGGCAAGCAACGCCCGCTGAAGGACTGGGTGGCCGTCCCGGCCGACCACTCCGGGCAGTGGAGCCTGTTCGCCGAGGCCGCGCTCGCCCATCTCCGCCAGGAGCTACGCGCCCGGCGTTAGAGCGCCCGACCACCTTCGAGCCGTCGCGGCTGTCGGTGAAGGCTGCTATGAAAGGGCCCGGTGCGGGGGAGTTGGGGGACTCATGGTGTCCAACCGGGGGAAGACGCTCGCGTACGTCTTCGGTGGTGCGCTCGTGACCTTCGCCGTTCTGGCGCTGGTGACGAGCCTGACCGTGAGCGCCGTGGTCGTCGGCGTCGTCGTCAGCCTGTTCGGGCTGGCCGTCCAGATGGTCTCCAGCTGGAGGCCCCCGCGTCAGCCCCCCGACCCCGAGGTCGTGGCCCGTGACCTGGCGAAATCCCTCAACGCCCAGTGGACGAACGAGGCGTCCCAGCGCGGCCTGGAGCAGCACCGTGTCGTTCGCGTGACGTGGTCGCCCACCGCTCGGCCCGTCGTGGACGGCGCCCCGGTGGCCCCGGCGTCGACCGTGACGTTCGGCGGTGACGGGGCCATGTCCAGCCCGTTCGAGCAGCTGATCGAGGAGCTGGCCGCGGGTTATCGCGCGATCGAGAGCCGCCGCCTCGTCATCCTCGGACAGCCGGGCACCGGAAAGACGGTCCTCGCGCTGCTGCTGACCCTCGGGCTCGTCCGCGATCGCACCGAGGGCACCCCGGTCCCGGTCCTGCTGTCCGCCTCGACCTGGGATCCGGTCGTGGAGTCCATGGAGGACTGGTTCGTGCGCTCGCTGGCCGACGCCCAGTTCGCCGGCTCCCCGGCGCTGCCCCGGCTGCTCCTGGAGCAGAATCTCCTGCTACCGGTCGTCGACGGGCTGGACGAGGTACCCGAGGCGGCGCGGCGCGAGGCGGTCCGCCGGATCAACCGGGCGATCGCCGACGACCGCCCGATCGTCGTCACCTGCCGCGCCGCGGAGTACGAGGACGTCA
Source organism: Cryptosporangium aurantiacum (assembly GCF_900143005.1). Lineage (NCBI taxonomy): Bacteria > Bacillati > Actinomycetota > Actinomycetes > Cryptosporangiales > Cryptosporangiaceae > Cryptosporangium > Cryptosporangium aurantiacum. The sequence continues at coordinate 9,127 of NZ_FRCS01000020.1, read as the reverse complement.
TCGCCGGCGGCGCCCCGGCGCTGCGCCGCGCTCCGGTCATCGAGGTCAACCCGCTGGAGCCGGACGACGTCGTCGAGTACCTGGGACGGGTGGCGTGGCCGGCCGAGATGTCCTGGGAGCCGGTATTCGCCGCGCTCCGGGACACCCCGGACAGCCCGGTGGCGCTGGCGCTGTCCACCCCGCTCACCGTCTGGATGACCCGGACGATCTACGACCGGTGCGGAGGTGATCCCGCCGAGTTGCTGGACGCGGCCCGGTTCGAGAATCGGCATGCGATCGAGGACTACCTGCACGCCAGGATCATCGAGGCGTCGTTCGTGGAGCCCCGCCGCCGGGCAGCCCCTGGGGCACCGCCCCACTGGAGCCCCGAGGACGCCCAGCGGTGGCTCACCTACCTGGCCCGGTACCTGCACGCGTACCGGGAACGGGACCTCGCCTGGTGGCGGATGAGCGACCGCTTACCCCCGCAGGTGGCGCTGTTCGCCGTCCTCGTCGCAGGCGGGTCGCTGCTCGCCCTGGTGTCGGCGCTGATCGCGGTGACGATCGTCGGGGCGAGCATCGAGACGTCGCTGATCAATTCCGGGCTGATCGGCGCGGCCGTCGCGATCGCGGCCGGGATGAGCTGGTCGATGTCCTCTGGGCGCCGCCCCACCCGCCTGGTGCTCTTCTCGCCGGGGACGGCCCGCCGGGTGGGCACGGCGTTCGGCCGCACGCTGGTGCCCGGGCTGCAGATGGTCCTGCTGGCGACCGCGGCCGCCGTCCTCTTCGCCGCGGTCGCGTCCGGCAGCTGGACGTTGGAAGGGGTCCGCGCCGTCAGCGCGCTGATCGGAGGCGGAACCGGGCTGGCCGTCGGAGTCGCACTCGTCCGGGCGATGGACGTGTGGTTCTCCGGGCCGGCGGAGAGCTCGCGAGAAGCCACCGCGCTCGGGCTGCTCCGGGAGGACTTCCGCGCCGCGCTGTTCAGCGCGGCAGCGTGCGGTGTCGTGGTCGTTCTGACGTGGGGGCCGCTGATCATCGTCGGGGCGTTCCTCGGCGACCTCGTCTCACAGCTGCTCGTCGAAGGGCCCGGGGCGCCGGGGGAGCCGTCCTGGGGCGAGCGTGCCGGTTGGGGTCTCAGCGCGTGGTGGGCGAGCACGACGGAGGACGTCGTGGCGATCCTGGTGATCGCCGGGCTGGTCGGTGCGCTGATAGCCCTTGTCGTCGTGCTCACCAGGGCGTGGGGGCGGTTCACGGTGGCGCGCGTGGCGCTGAGGGCTTCCCGGAGGCTTCCGCTGCGTCTGTTGACCTTCCTGTCGTACGCGCAGGAGGCCGGCTTGCTCCGGCAGTCCGGCGGTCAGTACCAGTTCCGGCACGCGAGCCTGCAGGAACAACTGATCAGCCGCCTGCTGACCGAGCCGGGCGCGGCGGACGCACCCTCGCCGCGGCGACTCAGCGCAGCCTGGGCCGCCGTCGTCTGGCTGACGGTCAGTGCGGTCCTCCTCGTGCCGACGGTGTCGGCGAAGCTGCCGCGGGACCGGTCGCACACGCTCACCGCGGGGTACGCCTGGGCAGTCGACAGGGTCGCGGTCCGCCCCGACGGTTCCGTGCACATCCTCGATCACGTCGGCAACTTATGGACGTTCGGCAGCACCGGCCTGAGCCGTGGCTGGAACGCGCTGGTGGACGACGACACCGAACACTGGGCATTCAGCCCCGACGGCCGGTACCTCGCGGCCGTCCGCCGAGGCACCACCGCACTCTGGGACGCGGACCGCGCCAAACCCGTGTCCGGCCCGCTCGCCGACCTGACCCGCGACGCGCGCGCCGTCGCGTTCGGCGCCGACGGTGAGTCGGTGGCGGTCCTCGGGCGGGACGGGGCCGTGCGGCTGTGGCGGCGGGACTCGATCTGGCACAGCGACAGCGCGTCCACGTCGGGTGAGCAGCCACCACGCCCGACGGTGGTGCGTCAACCGGCGGTGCGGCCGTGCGCGGAGCCCGCCGTACCGGGCGAACGTGTCCGGGCGGCCGAGGGGATGGCCCTGAGCCCGGACGGACGATCGGTGGCGGTGTCCTGCGGCACGTTCGTGCGTCTCTACGACCTGACGACCGGCAAGCGGACGAGACAGATCGTGCTCCGCGGGGTCGGCGGCGAGTACCGTGACCTCCTCCTTCTCGCGTTCTCGCGGCACGGTGACGTGCTCGTCGGCAGCGTGCACGACGTCGATCTGAAGCTCTGGGACCCGGCGACCGGCAAGACCGTAGGGCACTCGATCGACGACGCGCAGGTGGTCGCGGCGAGCCCGCTGGCGGACCTGGTCGTCACCGGCGACGAGGACGGTGTGATCCAGCGGTGGTCCACACGCACCGGTCTCCGCATCGGTGCTCCGCTGGTCGGCCACACGGACGGCATCCGGCAGCTCGCGGTGAGCGTGGACGGCCGGTGGCTGGTCAGCACCAGCGACGACGACACGATCCGTCGCTGGGACCTCGAAGTGACGCCCTAAGGTCGATCTATGGCTACCTGGGACGACGTGCGCCGGCTCGCCCTCGCGCTGCCGGAGACCACCGAAGCCGTCTCGTACGGCACCCCGGCGTGGAAGGTCCGCGACAAGGCGTTCGTCTGGGACCGGCCGCTGCGCAAGACCGACCTCACGCAGCTCGGCGACACCGCCCCGGACGGCCCGATCCTCGGCGTTCGGGTCGCCGACGAGGGCGTGAAGGAGGCGCTGATCGCCGACGACCCCGACGTCTACTTCACGATTCCGCACTTCGACGGCTACGCGGCGGTGCTCGTCCGGCTCGACCGCATCGACGTCGAGGAACTCGCCGAGGTCATCACCGAGGCCTGGCTGCTCCGCGCGCCCAAACGGGTTGCCCGCGCGTTCCTCGACGCGCGGGGGTGATGATGGGGTGGTGATCGACGAGGCGGTCCAGGCTCGGCCCGCCCCGGCGCTGCGGCCCTACGTCGCCTGGTACACCGGGTACCGGCAGGCGGGCATCGCCCCGGGGCGGCACCGCGGCCTGCCCTCGCCGTACCTGACGATGATCATCACCATCGACGACCCGCTGGTCATCGAGGCGCACCCGGACCCGGGGCAGCCGGGCGGTACCTACACGACGCTGGTCGGCGGTCTGCACACCGTCCCGGCGTTGATCACCCACGACGGCAGGCAGTCCGGGGTGCAGCTCGCGCTGCACCCGCTCGGCGCCCGCGCGCTGCTCGGCCTGCCGGCCGGCGAGATCGGCCACCTCGACGTCTGCGGCGAGGACGTGCTCGGACCGATCGCCGTCGAACTGCACGAACGGTTGCGCGCCGCGGCGACCTGGCCGGCCCGCTTCGCGGTGTTGGACGCCGTCCTGACGCGGGCCTGCGCGGGCCGGCACCGCCCCGACCCCGCGCCGGAGCTCACCGAAGCCTGGCGCCTGCTCGTCGCCGGCGACCGTACCGTCGCCGACACGGCCGACGCCGTCGGCTGGAGCCTGCGCAGGCTCTCCAGCCGGTTCGGCGCCGAAACCGGCGTGTCGCCGAAGACCGCGGCCAAGATCGCGCGGTTCGACCGGGTCCGCCGCCGCCTCGTCACCGAGGCCACCCGCCGCCCGTCGTACGGTCCGATGGACCGGCGGGACGGGCTCGGCCTGGCCGACCTGGCGGTCGCCTGTGGCTACTACGACCAGGCACACCTCGCGCGGGACTTCCGTGAGCTCGCCGGTGCACCTCCCAGCCAGTGGCTGGCCGAGGAGAGCCGATTCGTCCAAGCGCACGGGGACGCTCCGGAGGCAGGCTGAGGTCATGACAGAGACGACTGCAGCCCACAGCACTCCTACTGACCCGCCGCCCATGGTGTGGCCGACGCTGTCGGCCCGCGACGCCAGGGCCATCATCGACTTCCTGGTCGCCGCGTTCGGTTTCCAGGAGGTGGTGGCCTACGAGGACGGCGGCGTCATCCAGCACGCCGAGCTGGCCTGGCCGGAGGGCGGCGGTGTGATGCTCGGGGCCGTCCGGGACGACCCGGAGCACATCTGGAAGCTGCCGCCAGGCGGGTTCGGCGCCTACGTCGTGACCACTCGGACGGACGAGATCCACGAGCGAGCCGTCGCGGCCGGGGCGGAGATCGTCCGGAAGCCGTTCGACACCGACTACGGCTCCCGGGACTTCGCCGCCCGCGACCCGGAGGGCAACCTCTGGTCGTTCGGCACCTATCGAGGGCACCCGCACTGAGCCGGCACCCCCGCCGGACCGCAGACCCCGGCCGCGTACCACCGCTCGGGGTCGGCGTCCGTGCCGGGCAGCCGCTGCGGCGGGCTCCAGCCGGCGCGACCGGCCGCGCTCGTCGTCCTCGATGATGTCTGGGGAGCGCACGCGGAGCGGCTGGTCAACCGCGTGCGGCAGGCCCGGACTGGGAAGAGCGCTTCGCACTCCTCCAGGACGAGGTGACGCTCCGCTACCGGACCACCGTCGTCCCGATGCCGAGATCGCGGACGCCTCGCGGCGGATCGTGGAGCTGCGCGGACCTCTCCCAGTCCGATCAGTCCCACATGCACCGGGACTTCCACGAGTTCGCCGCCGCCACCCCTGGCTCGTTCCGCGGTGATCCGATCTGGAGCAGCCTGGATCAGATCCCCAGGATCTCCTGGCCCACCTGGCCGGACAGCACCTCGGTCGAGTACGCCATCAGCTGCCCGGCCTCGGCGTCCCGCAGGTGACGCTGGATCGGCGAGGTCTTCAGGTACCCGGACGCGCCGCCGATCCGGACGCCGAGCTGGGCAACCTCCACCGCGACCCGGTTCGCGAGCAGCTTCGCCCGCGACAGGCTGCCGAACGTCTGCGGCAGGCCGCTGTCGGCGTGCCAGAGCGCCAGCCGGGTGTACGCCTTGGCCGCCTCCAACCGGCTCTCCACCGCCGCGACTTCGAACTGGACCCACTGCTGGTGGGCGAGCGGGCGGCCCTGGATGACCCGGCTCCGGGCGTGGCCGACCAGGGCGCCGAGGGCGGCATCCGCGATACCCAGCGAGATCGACGGCAACCCGGCCGGGATCGCGGCGAAGTCGGTCGGCAGCAGCCCGCGGCCGCGGCGGTCCTCGCGGAGCAGCGTCCGGTGGAACGTGAGGAGCTGACTGCGGGTGGCGCGCAGCCCGAGAGTGTCCCAGATCGGAATCGTCTCGACGGTCTCGTCCGGTTCCACGCCGAAGAACGTGGGGACGTCGTCCACCAGCGCGTTGACCAGCAGGTGTTCGGCGATCTCGCTGCCGGACACGAACCGCTTGGCACCGTCGAGTGTGTGACCACCAGCGGTGGGCAAAGCGACCTGTTGCGGCTGCAGGAACGTATTGCCGCTGGCCGGCTCCGACAGCGCGTTGGCGAACCGGGCGCCGCGCAGGAACTCGTCCGCGTAGTAGCTGCCGAGCGTCGGTGCGGTCAGCTGCGCCAGCGCGATCCCGGCGCCCGCGTGCATCAGGAAAATCGTGGCGGTCGACGGCTCGGCCTGCGCGAGAACCCGGATCAGCTCGCCGAACGCCTGGTAACCGACGCCCTCGCCGCCGACGTCTTTCGGCAGCACGGCCCGCTCGACGCCGGCGGCGGTCAGCGCCCGCAGGTTCTCGATCGGGATCTCGGCGCGTTCGTCCAGGTCAGCGGCGGTCTCGGCGAAACCCGTGGCGAGTTCGGTGACGGTGGTCAGCAGTGACTGCTCGGCGTCGGTGAGGCGGTAGGGGCCGAGGGTGTCGGTCGTCATGGATGACACTATGGACGGTGGAGGCCGGTTATACACCGAGGGTTTCTCGATGTATTGACTTGTCGCGATTGCGTCGTTCTTACTCGGGCGTGGGGTAGCAGGACCACGATCCGCTGGGGGACGCCGTGAGACTCGTCGTGGCGATCATCGTGCTGGTATTCGGCGTCTTCGCGGCCGAGCGGGTGCTCGGCGCGACCGGGATGCACCTGGCAACCTATGTGCTGCTGGTACTCGGGGCGGCGGCGGCCGCGCCCTGGATGGTCCGCAGCTGGCCGCACCGTCATCCCGACCTCTGCGCGTACTGCCACGGCCGGGGCTCGACGACGTTCGTGGCCGCACGCCGCTTACGTACCCGGCAGTGTTTCTTCTGTCGCGGCACCGGCCGGATCGGTGCCTGATCCGCCCGCCCGCGCCCGCGGCCCCCACCCGCGGGCGGGAACACCGGCGTGGGCGCGGAGGCGTTCGCGCCGGACGACGAGACGCCGGCGACGAACCGTCCGGCCGGCCCGCGTCCCGACGCAGCGCCGCCCACCGAGCCCGCACCCTGACCGCCGCGGGTCGGCCGGGAACCGCGCGAGCGAAGAGCCTGCTTGGAAGGTGGCCTGGGCTCCGTCGGTGGTTCAGCGGAGCGAGCGCGTGGTCGCGTTGGCGAGGAATTGGCCGTGGGTGTTTCTTCGCGGGATGCACCGACGATCATCCCGCGGGTGCGCTCATGCTCGGTCATGTCGATGGGCGGGCGTTCGGCAAGTCCCGGCAGCCGGTTGTCTAGAATCCGCGACGTGAGTAGCGACTTCGCCTTGTGGGATCAGCTTCCGGTAGCGGTTGAAGGCCGTCAGGATGGCGGGGACTGGGGCCATCGATACGGGGCCGCTCGAGGAATCGATGTGAGTTTCGCGGTGGTGAGATGAGCGGATGGGTTCAGGTTTATCAACGCACTGACAGGCTGCTCTATATATCCAGCTCCTCCCACAACATGGAGGGGTGGACTGTCGCCAACGGTTGGTGCAAGGCGGTCTCTATCGACGTTCCGGACGGGCAACTTGGCGCCTTGATTCAGGAAGGCCTGCGTAGAGGCGACGACCCAGTGGATGTTTCCGTGGAAGAAAGCGAGAAGTTCCTGCGTCCGATCCTGAAGGAGGCGAACGTCAAGTCTTACACCGCCTTCGCGAAGGACACCCTTTCCGTTGGGATCGAACGGGATGCCGGAGGTGCATATGTCATCGTTCCTACGCGTAACCGGAACCGCCGAGGTAGCGGGTTCCTGTACCTTCCGGAGAAGCAGATGACTATATCTCCTGACGCGTCGGTCGACGAGATCGGAAGTGCTACTCGGAGCGGACTCGACCTGTCGATTGTCTCGGAGTCGAAGTCTAGAAAGTAGGTCGTCTGACCCTCTCAATTCGAGCTGTGGCGTTGATGCGCAGGTTTCGGGAGCCACCCAGTCACTGCGCCGTCACCAGCGTGCCTTGATCAACCCCAGCTGGCGGCGTGACCTCGCCTTGCTCCAGTCCTGGCAATACCGCAGCTTCTACGCCCAGGCCGCCGCGGCCACCGGCGCCAGCGAACGGACCCTCGCCCCAGGTTGGCACGACTGGCTGGCCGATGATCGCCACCTAACATCGGACGACAACCATTAACCGGTGTCCGGACACACGCCTCAGTTGCCGCCGGCGCCGCAGGCCTGGAGAGGTCCGCGGCGAGCCCGCCTTAGGCTCGCCGCGGACCGGCATCTGTCCTGGGAGGGGAAGACATGAACGAGGCGCTGAGCCCTTCGCGCAGCGTCGAAGCCTCCATTCGGCCTGAAAGCAGCTGCTTCCGGTGATCGCGAGCCGTCCGAGCGGCGGTTAGTGAGCTTTCGCCGCGTCGTCCCTAGTAGTGCCGGTCAATCGCAGGTGGGTGCCGCGATCAACATCGAGTTGGCGCAGCACGCTCTTCACAGACCTGACGGCGTCAGCTCCAGAGACCGAGTCATCGACCTCAAGGTCGATGTTACTCCCGCGTTCCCCGGTGCCCGCGCCGACCACCTCGAATCCGTCTAGGGCGGCCAAGGCGTCTTCGATGTCGTCCCGGTCGACCCGACACTCGTCTGTGAAGTAGATGTCGATGAACACCCTGATCTCCATGAGTCCAGTCGCCGGGCCTGGGCAGTCGACCGACCGCACCGCGGAGCGTTGATCGTCTGCGGAGTAGTCAACCTAGTGCGGCCTGCCATGACGTTGACTACTCAGCGATTCGCTTCTGGCCTTTCGCCCCTGACCCTACGGAGATCACTCTCGTGCCGCAATCAGCTCGTCACTTAGCGGACCGGTGGCGCGGCGGCTCGGCTCCCGGTCGCGCCGAGTAGAGTGCGCGTCCCGTCAGCACGATTTCCGGTCAACTGGTGCGGCGGATCAGCTGCTCACCGGCGCGAACCAGGTATGAATGACCGTCGCCGGCGCGGAGCTCGAGAACTGCGTCAACAAGAACGTCCGGGCCCCACTTGGGTCCCTCTCGGGCGATCACTTCGAATCGCGAATCATTCCGCATCCAGTGATGCTCCTCGATAACCCGAGTAATCCAGAGCGTCGAGCCGTAGACGAGCACGAGTCGGACAGCCTGGATCGCTGGCGGCAGGGGCGACGGCGGATCCGTGGTTACCGTAACGGCGGCGATCAAGGGACGGCCGTCCGGCGGACACGTCGGCATGAAGTCCCGCCAGAGGTGGGTGCTGATCCGCACTTTTGCGCCCGCTATCGAGACATCTGAAGGAATCGCCTTCAAGCCATCGAGGCATTCACCGAGAGTGTCATCCGAAACCACGCCATCACCGATGCTGTGCAGCCATTGGAGCAACTGTCCGCGCTTCATCGCGTTGCCCACACCAGCGCTCCGCTTTCCCGAGAATCGGCCGGACCAGCCAGCATCAACCGGTACAGCGTCCGACCTGGAACAAGGCGACCATCATATCCCCGACCGTCAACCTTTCGTTCTTCTGGCCAAGATCGATTGCAATCATCTGCCGTGTTCTGCCGTCACCGGCCGAACCTGCGGCTGAAAACGTCCTGGACACCTGGTCCGCTATACCGGCCACCGCCTCCCCGTCACGGGGTTCAGCAAGAGGCTTCTGACAGACCCTCGTTGGTGGTCTCGCGACGATCCGCTACGCCGAAGACGTGGCCACAGTGAGGACAGACCGCGTCGCCGAACAGATGGGTGAGACCGGCCGCCAACGTGTGTTCGTTGTGTTGGGAGGCGGTGTCGTACATCCACCGCGCGACGCCGGTCATGGCCCCAGGCTCCGCCGGCCGGAGCGGCAGACGTTGGATGTCACCATCGTGCCAGTGAGCCTTTTTCAACCTCTGTCCACTGAGGTCAGGGCGGTGGGATGACGCGAAGGAGCCCCTGGTAGGACGGGCGATTGCTGAAGTCGTTCCGCC
>NZ_FRCS01000019.1 GCF_900143005.1 Cryptosporangium aurantiacum | reverse complement strand
GCGTTGGCGGGGCCGAGTGTCGTGGCGCCGGATCGGAGTAGTGCTCCGGTGAGCAGTGCCCAGGTGCAGAGGGCGAACGTCGAGCCGGCCAGCCACCCGGTGCTGCCCAGCCCGACGCCCGCGGCGAGACCACCGAGCACGGTGACCTGCAGCAGCACACCGGCGGCCGGACCGCAGAGCGGGCTCGCCGTGCTGACTCGAACGTCTACCGTCACTGATCCACCCGTTCCGGTCGGGCGCGACCCTGTGTCGCGCCCGGAAAACACGGGGGGAACGGCCGGAAGGTTCAGCCTTTTCAGTCAGACAAGCGACAGAACGTGCCCGAGCCCCCGCGGTCCGGACGGAGCCGGGCGGGGGAGCAGGAACACGTGCATTCCGACGGCGATCGCGCCGGAGTCGGTGAGCGGGTTGTCGCCGACGAACAGCGTCCGCGCCGGATCGACGTCGAGCTGCTCGCTGGCGGCCAGGAACACCGGGATCGCGGGTTTGCACATGCCGTGCTGGAACGACATCACGACCGCGTCGACATAGGCCATCACGCCGAGCCGTTCCAGCGCCGGTCGCAGGTCGAAGCCGGTGTCGCTGACGATCCCGATCCGGATGCCGCGTTCGCGGAGCGTGCGGAGCGTCGGCACGGTGTCCGGGAACGCTTCCCACGATTCGGCGGCCACGGTCAGCGCGTACAGCTCCTCGCTCAGGCCCGGCGCGAGCTGTTCGCACCCGGCCGCGGTGTAGAGCGCGGTCCACACCGCATGGTGGCGGTCGGTGGAGAGGTCCCTGCCCTTGGCCATCTCCTCCGCGGTGCTGCTGCGGTCGAGCACGCGCTTCCAGACGTCGGCCACCTCGCCCGGGTCGAGCGGATCGGCACCCAGCGTGGCGGCGGCCCGGTGCAGCAGCGTCTCCCCGCTGCCTGCCAGGCGAATCAGGGTGTCACCGGCATCGAACAGAACTGCGTCGAACTCGCTCACGTCCGCGTCTCCTCCACAACGGCCCGTATCTCAGTGAATAGCACGCGGGCGGTGTCGTCCCAGTTCGGAAAGGATTCCGATCGGATCTTCGCGGCAGCGGCCATCTGACGGCGCCGCGGTTCGTCGTACGCGAGGCTCCGGAGTGCGGTGGTGAGCTCGCGGACGTCGCCCGGCGGGACGGCCAACCCCTCCACACCGTGCCGGGCCAGGTGCGGGAGGTTCCCCGCATCCCAGCCGACGACAGGCAAGCCGGCCGACATCGCCTCGCCGTAGACGGTCCCGTACGGCTCACGGACGCTGGCCAGCGCGAACACGTCCGCTGCGCGGTAAAAACCCACGACCTCGGCGGGGGTCTTGAGACCGTGCGCCACGACCCGCCCGTGCAGGTCCGGTTCTTTCATGCGGACGCGTACCCGCGCGCCATAGTCCGGATCGACGTCCGGGTCGCCGACCAGGTGTAGCGTCACCGCGTCCGGCGGCAGCGCGGCGACCGCCTCGAGCAGGTCGAGCAGGCCCTTCCGCTCCACCCAGTTGCCGACCGAGAGCACCGCCGCCTTCCGGCCCTGCCGCAGGTCGCCCTCAGGGGCCACCGGGTTGTCGGCCGGGTCGCGGCCGGGCGCCACGACCGTGAGCAGGTCCGCGGGCAAACCCGCCGCGCGGAGCGTGTCCGCCAGGTCGTCGCTGGCGATGAGCAATTTGGACGCGAAGCGGTACGCGCGTCGATCGAGGATTTGTTGGGTGTACCGGCGTAGTCCCTCGTGGTCGATGCCGCCGGGCGGCTGGTGCAGCATGCCGATGATCGGCGGCAACCCCTTCTTCGGTAACCACGGTCCGACGTACGCCGCGGCAATACTGTCCAGCAGGACGGCGTCCGGATGGAGTTGGGCGAGCCGACGCAGGAGCCGCGGCCCGGCCGCGACCGGCAGTGGCCACGGCCAGGTCGGCACCGAGACGAAGTCGAGTCGCGCGTCGTTCGCGGCGGCGCGGTCGGCGACGCGCCGGTGGTAGAGGTACCCACCGGTCATCGTCGCCGGGTCGCCGAGCGTGAGCAACGCGACCTTCATGGGGCTGACGCTGAGCGTGCTCAGGCGAGCACGCCCGTGTAGCCGCCGAACTCGGTGGCGTTCTCGTAGATGCGCACCGAGAGCGCGGAGCCGGGCGAGTCGATCGCCGCCCCGATCTTTCCGTGCACCCAGTTCGCGAACGCCTCGACGGTGACCGCGTCGGCGCCGATCTCCTTGCCGACGATCTCGTCCAGATCGGCGTCCCGGAGCCGCTCGGTGAGGTCTTCCAGCGCTCCGACCAGGACGTCGAGGTCGACGACCATGCCCTTCTCGTCGAGCTCCTCGCGGGAGACCACCAGCGCCAAGCGGTAGTCGTGGGAGTGCCGCTCGCCCTCCGGCGGCGGCATGTCCGGCATGACGTGGAAGGCGCGGACCTCGCGTGCGGTGCCTGCTTCGTACATGGATCAGTTCCTTTCGTCGTAGCGCAGCGCCGCGTGCAGTACTCCAGGCTCGCGGCGGTCGAGGGCGGCGTAGGCGTCCGCGGCGTCGCGCAGGGCGTACTCCGAGGTGGCCAGCGATGTGAGCGGCAGGGTGCCGAGCAGGTCCCGGGCGGTGGTGCGTCGACGGGCGTTCGTCCAGCGGCCCTGCGCCGCGAACGGAATCGTCGAGACCTGACTGCTGCGGATCGTCAACCGGCGCCGGTGGAAGTGCTCACCGAGCGGCAGCGGCACCGGTTTTGTCCCGTACCAGGAGCCGACCAGCGCGGTGCCCTCGTGAGCCAGCAGCGCGAGGCCGTCGGCGAGCGCCGCCGGTGCCCCGGACGTCTCGACCAGCAGCGGGACGTTCGTCGGCGCTTCGCCGGGCGCCACCGCACGGATCCCCACCTCGGCGGCGCGCTCCCGGCGCCACGGTTCCGGCTCGGTCGCGACGACACGCGCGCCGGCCCGGGTGAGCAGCAGCGACGTCAAAAGCCCGATCGCGCCGAGACCGGTGACCACGACCGTGTCCTCGAGCACCGGACCGGCGTCGAGGCTGAGCTGTAGGGCGGTCTCGACCAGCGGGAACAGCGTCGCGACCCGCGGATCCGTGGTCTCGGGCAGCACGACGACGTCGCCCTCGGACGCGACGAACCGGTCCTGGTGGGGGTGGAACGCGAACACGGTCGCGCCGCGGAGCGCGTCCGGGCCCTGCTCGACGACGCCGACGCAGCTGTAGCCGTACTGGAACGGGTACTCGAAGCCGCCGTCGGCGAGCGCGGTCAGCGTCTCGTCCCGTTCGGTGGCGGGGTTGAGCTCGCCGCGGTAGGCGAGCAGCTCGGTCCCCGCGCTGATGCCCGAGTAGAGCGTGCGAATCACGAGGTCACCGGGGTGCGGGTTCGGCGCGGGAATCGGCCGGACCTCGACGTGTCGGGGTGCGGTGAACCAGACGGCGTGGGCGCTCATCAGTCTCCGGAACAGGTGGCGGTTACTCAGCACAGTGTGCAACGGTCCAGGTGGTGGTGCCGGTTCAGTCCGCGAACGTGACTTTTACCAGCCGTTGGGCACCGGTGTCGGCTTGGAAGTAGGTGAGGTACTGGACCAGCCCGTCGCGCTCTGCGAACTCGGGGTGCCCGAAACCGGCGTAGTTGATGCCCTTGCCGCGCGTCGTCAGTAATCGGATTTCCTTCGACCACGGTCCGTACGGCGAGCCGCCGATCTGGGCCCGGAGCGTGTTGTCGCCGTACGGCAGGTAGACGTTGAGCCAGCTGCGCAGCGCGGGGACCCAGAGCACCGTGTTCCCCGCGGCACCGGCCAGCACGGTGTCCGCGGCCTTCCCCGCGTCCGGCGACCAGCGCGCCGCGCCCGAGGAGTCGCGTCCGGTGTAGAACGTCCAGCGCGACCGGTCGGTGATCCGGTCGAGCGGGGCACGGGCCAGATGACAGCGGTCCGTGCAGTCGCCGTAGACGTACGCCTCCTGCCCGACGACCATCGCCGCCGCGTTGTAACTGTCGGCGGGCGGAAAGAACATCGTCGGGTCCTCGCCCTCGATGCTGCGCACCGGCTTGACGTGCGCCGCGGTGAGCCGCGACACCCGGTGCGTGCGCATGTCCAACTCGGCGATGCCGGTGCCGAGCGCCCGGCCGTAGGGGCCCGAGCACGGCGTATCCGCACCGCCGCTGCGGCAGAGCTTGACGTAGAACACCAGGACGCGGGCCCGGCGCGGGTCGGCGATCACCGGGCCGGGCCAGTACGCGAACTTCGCGCCGCAGTAGACGTCGGTGGCCGGCGAGCACCCGGTCGACGGGTCGTGCTGCCGCTCCCAGGCGGTCTCCGCCGGGGTGTGGGTGATCAGCGCCGCCGGCGACTCGGCGTCGCTGCCGAAGACGTCGGTGCCGGTCAGCGTGACACCGTCGGAGGCCCGCAGGTCGGTGGTGGACGCTCCGCTGTTGGAGAGGAAACCCTCGGGGGAGCGAAGGACGGTGTCGCCGAACACCCAGACCGACCGGTCGCCGTAGCGGGCGCTCTGGCCGTTGTCGCGGGCCGCGACCCGCCCGTGCTCCCGGACCGGGCCCAGTTCGGTGGCCCGGAACGCCGGAATCGCAGGGAGCGCGTCGCGGAAGCTCCCGTCGGTGCCGTGCTCGTCGCGTCCGAGCGAGGAGCCGACGAGGATCGCGACCGCGCCCAGCGCGACGACGACCAGCGCGGCGATCAGCGTCCCCCGGTCGGGTCCGTCGTCCACCCGAAGCGGACGCTCCGGCGCGCGTCGTCGGAGAGCCGCCACGAATCCGACGCTACCGGGCGCGGGCGACCACCGTGCGCAGCAGCACCAGACCGATCAGCGAGCAGCACGCCGCCGCCGCGAACGCGGTGCGATAACCGCCGATCGCCGCGGCCTGGCCCACGACCAGCCCACCGACGCCGGTCGCGACGTCGAAGAACATCGTGAACGTCGAGACCGCGGCCGGCTGTTCGGACTCCCGGACCCGGCTGACGGTCAGCGCCAGCAGACCGGGGTACTGGAACGCGATGCCGGCGCCCAGCGGCAGGATGCCGACGTAGATCCAGAGCGTCGACGGGGCGGCCGCGATCACGACCAGCCCGATGACGATGCCGACGGTCGCGAACGTCCCGGCGCGGATCGGTCCGAGCCGGTCCGGTAACCCACCGGCGAAGATCCGGGCCGCGACCACCACGACCGAGTACACGAGGAACATCCACGCCGGGCTGCTGCCGTGCAGTTCGTCCACGTAGAGCGGGATGAACGCGTTGAACGCGACGACGCCGATGATGCCGAGCGCGAGCACCGTCCCCGGCCAGATCGCCGCGGAGTGGAACCGGGGCGCCCCCTCGCCCGGCGACCGGTGGTTGGCGATCAGCAGGATCGGCACGGTTCCGATCAGCTGCAGGGCGCCCGCCAGCAGGAACGTGGTGGTGAAGCCGAACGCGTCGTAACAGGGCTGGCCGACGACCGGGCCGAGCCCCAGCCCGAGATATGGCGCCACCGAGAAGTAGCTGACCGCTGCGGACCGCTGGTCGGCGGGCGTCGTCGCCATTACCCGGGCCGTGCACGCGACGAACAGGATCGCCAGCGCGGCACCGCTGACCAGGCGGAGCGCCAGCAGGGCAGCGAAGCTGTTCGCGAACGCGTTCCCGGCGGTGGCCAGCGCACCGGCGACACCCCCGAGGAGGATCAGCCGCTGGAAGCCCCAGTTCTGGATCGCCGGTGCGGTGAACGGCCGGACCACGACCGCGGCCACCGCCATCGCGCCCACGACGACGCCGATCGCCAGGTCACCGCCGCCGAGCGATCGGACGAAGTACGGCAGCACCGGGAGCGTCATGCCCAGCGACAGGAACGCGCCGAGTGCCGCGGCGAGCAGGGCGGCGAACTCGGGGGTGATCAATCGTGCGGTGGGACGATCGCGCAGCGTTGCCATGCAGCCCCCTCCGCCGTTGGAATCCGGTCTCCGAGGTAGACCCCGGGACTAACTTCCTAACCGCGGAGAGGGCGTCGGCGGTGTGCTCTGTGGCACACCTCACCGTAGGGGCGGCTCCCAGGTCGACGGGTCGTCCAGCGTGCCGACCGGTTCGGCGCTCGCGGCCACCCGTCGGCACTCGGCACGGTTCGCGCTCTTCGCCTCGGGACTCTCGTCGGCGGCGGAGCATTGCACCATGAGTTCCTGACCCGTGCCCAGCGGCAGCATCAGCAGCGTGGTGGAGTCGATCAGCTGCTCGTGAGCCTGATGCGGCCCGACGGTGGTGTTGGGCGGCTGGACGTACCGCGGGTCCCGCTGGCCGAGCGTCACGAGTATCGACGGTCGGTCGGCGGCGAACGACGTACCGAACTCGATGCCGGTGACCCGCTGCGCGGGCATCTCTCCGCGAGCCGGCTGCGCGGTCCTGTACGTGCGTGCGGCCCGCAGCTGCTGGGGCGGGTCCAGCCGCAGCGGCGCCACGAACGGCTTCGGGCGGTCGAGGCGGACCGAACGGGCGACCTCGGCCGCTGTGTCCAGCGGATCAGCGGTCGTCGTCACGACCCGCACCTGCGCTGACGCGCCCGGCGCCCACTCCCAGCGCAGGAGGATCCCGCCCGCGATCGGTTTCCTGTCTTTCGGTTTGCCCCCCGGCTCGTCCTCACGCTCGGCGATCGTCCACCACTGGCTCGGCTTCCCGTTGATGTCGGGGCCGGTCGTCGGCTCGCCGACCCGTTCGTCAAGAACGTCGGAGTACTCGCCGTTGCGGGGGACGACGTACACGCTGACGCTGGTCTTCTGGTCGGCGGATTCGGCGTCCACGGACTCCGCGGTGGCCAGCGTGTTCCGCAGTCCCTCGGCGACGCCGTCCGGGAGCCAACCCACCTCGAGCCGAGGTCGCAGGGGATCGAAGCTGGTCGGGGCGCTGACGACCGGCACGGGGCGGGGCGGATCCGGACGGAAGGCGGTCACCAGCCCGAGCGTCACGACGAGTACGACGGCGGCCGCGGCGGCGGCCAGGAGCCAGCGGCCGCGCTTCCGGTGCTGCTGCGCGGTGACGATCGCGCGGTCGACGTTCACGGTCGTCGGAGGCGCGGGCTCGCTCGCCAGCCGGGAGAGCAGCGTGCGGGTGTCGAGTTCGTTCATCGTCCGGCTCCTCGGCGGATCGTGGCGGGCTCGTCGTCGGGAAGGGCGCGACGCAACGACGCCAGCGCTTTGGCGGTCTGGCTCTTCACGGTTCCGGAGGAGCAGCGCAGTGCTTCGGCGGTCTGGTCGACCGACAGGTCGGCGTAGAAGCGCAGTACGAGCACGGCGCGCTGGCGCGGCGGGAGACCGGCGAGCGCGGTGCGCACGGCAACCGCTGCGGCCGGGTCGGCGTCGGTCGTCGTCGGGGAGTCCGGCGCCACGTCGACCAGCACGACGCGCCGGGCCCAGCCCGTCCGGCGCTCGCTCAGGAAGACGCGCACGAGCACCCTGCGGACGTACGCGTCCCGGTCGGTCGCGGCGGCCACCCGCGCCCAGTGCAGGTAGAGCCGGACGAGCGTCGCCTGCACCAGGTCGTCGGCGCGGTGCCAGTCGTGGCACAGCAAATGTGCGAGCCGCCGCAGCATCGGCAGGCGATCCGCGACGTATTCGCGGTACGCCTGGTCCGGTTGGTCGGTCACCCGTTGCCCTTCGTCGGTCGGAAAGAGCTTCCACCGGGGAGAGGGCAGCGGGGTCAGGTTCGGTTGCCCGCGAACCGTTCCCACCCGCGGGCGACTGCGACGCCGGCGAGCGCGGCGAGCACGCCGCCGACGACGTCGAGGGCCCAGTGGTGGCCGGTGACCAGGACGTCCATACTTGTGACGATCGCGTGCAACCAGGCGAGCGTCCGCAGCCACCAGCGGGCGGTGAGCGCGGTGACGGCGAGCGCGGCCCAGACCGCCCATCCGACATGCATGCTGGGGAACGCGGCGTACGGGTTCTCCGCGCCGGAGATCACCGGGGCGTCGGCGAACCCGCCGACGAGTCGCGGGGGAGCGGTCGGCCAGATCCAGGACACCGCGACACCCAGCAGGCTCGCGGCCACGAATGCGGTGCGGTAACGGCGATACGCGTCCGGGCGGCACAGCGCCAGCAGCCCGAAGATCACGACCGGGACCGCGAAGTGCGCGGCCACGTAGTACGCGTTCGCGAGCGCCGCCCGGGTAGCGTCCGCAGCCCACCACGCGGCGAGCGAGCGCTCGACGTCGAGCCCGAGCGCGGCTTCGATCCGCACCAGCGCTGCGGCGTTGGCGGTGGCGGCGTCCGCGCGGTCGGCAGCACCGGCGGATACCGCGAGGTAGGCGCCCGCGCCGAGTGCGATCAGCGCGAGTTCGGTGACGACGACCCGGATCCAGACCCGCAGCGGCGCCGCCACCGCCGTCGACACCGTTGACACCGCCGCTGCGGTAAGAATCGCCACCTACGCCCTCCCGGTCCGGAGAGGGCGATATCCCCGCAGAATCGACGCACTACACCCGCGCGGCCCGCTCAGGGCGGGGCTGACGTCCGTCGCGGCCCTCCCTGCGACGGACGCCAGCCCCACCCCGAGCGGGCTCCGGAACCGAATGTGGCTGCGCGGCTTACGCGGCTGCGCGGGGCTTACGCGGTCGCGGAGACGTGGGTGGGGTCGGGGGAGGGCTCGGGCTTGCGGCCGAGGTCCTCGGTCGGGACGTGGGCGGTCTCACGCGCGGTGGCCGCCGCGGCCGCCGAGATGAGGCACAGCACCGCGAGCATGATCGCGACCGGAAGCCAGCCGTCCCGCCCGTCACCGGCGATGGCCGCGCCGATCGTCGGCGCGAACCCGCCGATCGCGAACCCGATCTGGGTGCCGATCGCCATGCCGGACAGCCGCACCCTGGTCGTGAACATCTCGCCGTAGAACGCCGGCCAGGTCGAGTTCGGCGCGCTGTAGACGACGCCCGACAGCAGGATGCCGACCGCGAAGATCAGCACGTAGTTGCCGTGCCCGACCGCGGACAGGTACGCGAACATCAGCGCCGCCGACCCGAGCGTGCCGCCGATCATCACCGGCTTCCGGCCGATCCGGTCGGACAGCCTCGCCCAGAGCGGGATCGCACCCAGCGCGACGACGTTCGCCAGCACGCCGACCCAGAGCAGCGTCGAGCGCTCCAGCCCAGCAGTGTCGGTGCCGAACGACAGCGCGTACACGCCGAAGATCGTGCTCACCGACGCGACCATCGCGATCAGGATCACCCGGATCACCGACACCCAGTGGTCCCGGAACAGGACCGCGAGCGGCATCTTCGCGACCTGGTCGTTGGCCACCTCCTGGGCGAAGACCGGGGTCTCCTCCATCCGCCGCCGGATCAGGTACCCGACCGCCATCACCACGACGCTGAGCAGGAACGGGATGCGCCAACCCCAGCTGAGCAGCGCGGACTCCGGCAGCGCGGCCACCGGCAGGAACGCCGCGGTGGCGAGGATCTGGCCCATCTGCGTGCCGTTGAGCGTGAAGCTGGTGAAGAAGCCGCGGCGGTCTTCCGGGGCGTGTTCGAGCGTCATCGAGTTCGCGCTGGCCTGCTCGCCGGCGGCGGAGAAGCCCTGCGCGAGGCGCAGCAGCACCAGCAGCGTCGGCGCGAGGACGCCGACCTGGTCGTACGTCGGCAGGCAGCCGACGAGGAACGTCGAGACGCCCATCAGCATCAGCGTGAACACCAGCACGCGTTTGCGGCCGAACTTGTCACCGATGTGGCCGAGGATGAACGCGCCGATCGGCCGGGCGGCGTAGCCGACGCCGAACGTCGCGAGCGCGAGCAGCGTGCCGGTTGCCGGGTCGGAGTCCGGGAAGAACACCTTGTTGAAGACCAGCGCGGCGGCCGTGCCGTAGATGAAGAAGTCGTAGTACTCGAGCGCGCTGCCGATCCAGGCGGCGAGCGCCGCTTTGCGTGGCTGGGCCACGGGGGCGAGCGGGGAGGGCTGAGACACGGGGGGCTCCCTGGAGTGGTGCGACGGTGCGACACAGCGGGGCGGAGCGTCAGCCCGGAGGGTAGTTAATGTACCGGGCAGTTACGTACCACACAGTGAGTTAGCTTTCGCGGCGCTGTCAAGGGGGAGCACGAGCCGAAACGATTCAGACACCCGCCGCGTCGTCGCATGTGGTGGCTCTGCGGGCACGGCAGACGCGGGAGGGCGTGCGCCGGACGGCGCGCTGCGGCGCCTCGCGACCGGTTAGCCGCGGCCTACGTGGGCGGTGAGGTACTCCAGCACGAGGTCGCCGAGCATCTGCCGGTGATGGGCGCTGCGCTGCTCATCCAGCATGTCGCGGCCGAAGATCGCCTCGAACGTGTACCGGTTCGCGGTCCGGAACACACAAAACGCGCTGATGATCATGTGGACGTCCAGCGCGTCGACGTCGTCCCGGAACAAACCGGCCGCCCGTCCACGCGCCAGGATCCCGCCGAGCACATCGACCGCGGGTGCCGCGAGCGTCGGCAGGATCGGCGACGTCCGCAGGTGCTCCGCGTGGTGGACGTTCTCGATGCTCACCAACCGGATGAACGCCGGGTGCGACTGGTGGTGGTCGAACGTCAGCTCGGCCAGCGCGCGCATCGCCCTCGCGGGGTCGAGATGGTCGACGTCGAGCGCCTGCTCGAGGCGGCGGATCCCGCCGTACGCCCGCTCCAGCACCGCGACGTAGAGACCCTGCTTGGACCCGAAATAGTAGTAGATCATCCGCTTCGTCGTGCGGGTCTTCGCGGCGATCTCGTCCACCCGGCCGCCGGCGTATCCGCGGCTGGCGAACTCTTCGGTGGCGGCGTCGAGGATCTCGGCGCGCGTCCGCTCGGCGTCGCGTTGCCGTTCCGGCGTCACGTCTTCGGAGGGGGCAGCGGTCACGGGACCCAGCCTAGAGCGTCGCGTCACGGGCACCCCCTTCCCATCGCGGCGGCGGTGAGCTACAACTAACTAACCAGTACATTAATCCGGAGGAGAGCGCGTGTCCCTCCCATCCATCACCTCTCGCGGAGTCGATCAGGTCGTCGTCGGACTGATCGGCTCCGGAATCGGTCCGTCGCTGTCCCCGGCACTGCACGAGCGGGAGGCCGCGCACCTCGGGCTCGACTACACCTACCGGCGGTTCGACCTCGACGAACTGCACCGGGCTCCGGAGGCCGTCGGCGACCTGGTCGACGAGGCCAGGCTCGCCGGATACCGCGGACTGAACATCACCCATCCCTGCAAGCAGCTGGTGATCCCGCACCTGGACGAGCTGTCCAGGGCGGCGTCCGAGATCGGCGCGGTGAACACCGTCGTCTTCGGGCAGGACGGGCGCACGACCGGGCACAACACCGACTGGTCGGGATTCCGGAACGGGCTCGTCAGCGGGCTGCCGGACGTCCGCCGCGACCGGGTGGTGCTGCTCGGTGCGGGCGGCGCAGGCGCAGCCTGCGCCTACGCGCTGCTCTCGCTCGACGTGCAAACGGTGCACGTCGTCGATCAGGACATCGCCCGCGCCCGCGAACTCGCGGAACGCTTCGGCCCGGACCGCACCGTCGCCGCGGGCATCGACGCGCTGCCCGAGTTGCTCGCGCGCGCCGACGGGCTGGTGCACGCCACACCGACCGGAATGGCCGAACACCCCGGCCTGCCACTGCCCGCCGACCTGCTCCGTCCGGAGCTGTGGGTCGCGGAGATCGTCTACCGGCCGCTGGAGACCGAGCTGCTGCGCGTCGCACGGGACGCCGGGTGCGCGACGCTGGACGGTGGCGCGATGGCCGTCCACCAGGCCGTCGCCGCGATGCGCCTGTTCACCGGCATCGAGCCGGACGCCGACCGGATGGTTCGCCACCTGCACGAGCTGATCCGCGCCGAGAACGAGGAGGCCACCGATGCGCCGTGACGGGCTCCGAACCGCGCTAGCCACGGTCTGTCTCTCCGGCACGCTGGAGGACAAGCTCACCGCCGCCGCCGACGCGGGCTTCGACGGCGTCGAAATCTTCGAACCGGACCTGGTCGCCGCGCCGCTCAGCCCGGGTGACGTCCGGGTCCGTTGCGCGGACCTGGGCTTGTCGATCGACCTGTACCAGCCGTTCCGCGACCTCGACTCGACCGACCCGGACCGCTTCGCCGCGAACCTGCGCCGCGCCGAGCGCAAGTTCGACGTGATGGCCGAGCTCGGCGCCGACACCGTGCTGGTCTGCTCGTCGGTGTCCCCGGACGCGGTGACCGACGACGACCGGCTCGCCGAGCAACTCGCGACGCTGGCCGACGGTGCCGCGCGGCGTGGCGTCCGGATCGCGTACGAGGCGTTGGCCTGGGGCGCGCACGTCAACACGTACGAGCACTCCTGGGACGTCGTCGCGCGCGCCGACCACCCGGCGCTCGGACTGTGCCTGGACAGCTTCCACATCCTGTCGCGCGGGTCCGACCCGGCGCCGATCGCGGACATCCCCGGGGAGAAGCTCTTCTTCCTGCAGCTCGCGGACGCACCGCACCTCTCGATGGACGTCCTGCAGTGGAGCAGGCACCATCGGCTGTTCCCCGGCCAGGGCGCGTTCGACCTGCCGGCGTTCCTGCGGCCGGTGCTGGCGGCCGGCTACGCCGGTCCGCTCTCGCTCGAGGTGTTCAACGACGTGTTCCGGCAGGCCGACCCGGTCCCCACAGCGGTGGACGCCCGGCGCAGCCTGCTCGCACTAGCCGAAGCCACCGCCCGGGCGGAGGCCGCCACGGCCGGCGCCGTGGCCGAAGCCCCGGCGGACGGCGCCGCTGCGGCCGAAGCCCCGGCGGACGGCGCCGCGGTAGCCGGAGCTGTCGGCGCCGGGCGCCGGGCCGCGCCGGCAACCGTCGCGATCGACCCGGTCAACGCGCCCGCGCCGCCGCTGGCCGGGCACGCGTTCGTCGAGATCACCGCGGAACCGCACGCGGCCGGTCAGGTCGGCGCGGCTCTCTCGGCGCTCGGTTTCGTCCGCACCGGGCGCCACCGCACCAAGCCGGTCGAGCGCTGGGAACAGGGCCGCGCCCGCGTCCTGGTCAACGCCCGCGGCAACGACGGAGCTGCGCTCGGCGCGCTCGCGGTCGAGTCCGCCGATCCACCGGCCGCCGCCCGACGGGCACAGCGCCTGCTAGCGCCGCTGCTGCCCCGGGAGCGAGGCCCGGCCGAGGCCGACCTCGCGGCCGTCGCGGCCCCGGACGGCACGCCGCTGTTCTTCTGCCGCACCGGCGCCGGCGGCCCCGGCGGCTGGAGCACCGACTTCGTCCCGACCAGGGAAGCCCCGCGCGCGGGCATCGGCATCACCGGGATCGACCACGTCGGCTTGTCCGAGCCGTTCGACCACTTCGACGAGGCGGCGCTGTTCTACCGCTCGGTGCTGGGCCTGACCCCGGTCAGCGCGGGGGAATTCGCCGCGCCGTTCGGCCTGGTCCGGGGCCGGGCGCTCACCGACGAGGCCCGCACGGTCCGGGTCGCGCTCACCGTGGCACGGCTGCGGCGCGGCGACTGGGCGCCCGCGGTGGCCGATCCGCAGTACGTCGCGTTCGCCACCGACGACGTGCTGGCCGCGGCCAGGGCGGCCCGGGACGCGGGTGCGCCGCTGCTCGCGATCCCGGACAACTACTACGACGACCTCGGTGCCCGGCTCGAACTACCGCCGGAACGGCTGGCCGCGTACCGCGATCTCGGCGTGCTGCACACCGTCGACCATCCGGACGGCGGGGTCTACCTGCAGGTCGGAACCGAACTGCTCGGCGGTCGGCTATTCCTGCTGCTGGTCCAGCGCGTCGACGGGTACGACGGCTACGGCTGGGCGGACGCACCGGTGCGGATGGCGGCCCACCGCCGCAATCGCCTGGTCCGTACCACCCTGTGATAGCTGGCGGCTTGCGTCGGGGTTCTACCGTCTCCCAGGTTGTTGTCCGGAGTAGACGGAATGGAGCACCATGCGTAACGCTCGCCTGCTCACCGCGGTGGCGGTCAGCGCCCTGACGATCGGCGGCTCGCTCGCCCTCGCATCGCCGGCCCAGGCCGCTCGCGTCGTCGCGGTGGGGTCGCTCGCCAAGTCCGGCGCGACCGGGTACCTGAAGATCTCCCAGAGCGACTCGTCGCCGTACGTCTTGACCGGGTTCGTGACGGCCAAGGACACCAAGACCGACGGTGCCTGCGCGCGGGGCGCGGGTGGTCTACAAGACCAGCCGGAACACGGTCGTCCGGACGTCGCCCACGGCGAAGTCCTGCACGCTGAACCAGACGGTCCAGGTCAGCGTGCCGACCACCAACCCCGGTTCGATCGAGAAGGTCGTGCTTGAAGTGTGGAACGGCGCCGACGGCGCGAAGTCCACGCGGACGTACGACCTCGGCTGAGCCCCGGCGGGGCTCGCGCCCCGCCGGCACTTCCGGGCTCCCGGGCACGCCCGCGCGGTGACGCGAATCCGGCTCGTAAGGCCGGCTTAGAGCCCGCTTCCGCGTCAACGCGCGGCCGGAGCGTCAGCGGCGCGGGGCCGAGCGTCAGCGGCGGGCTCCCGTCAGGGGCGGCGGGGTGAAGTCGACGTAGCGGCCCGTGCCCCCGGCTGCGGTGTTCAGTGTCGAAGCGTTCACCGGCCCCCACTTCCCCGTGACGATGCGCCGCTCCAGCACGTGCAGCGCCCCGATCGTCTCCGCGGTCCGGAACGCGCAGTGGCCGGTCGCCTGGATGAACCCCTGCCGCAGCAGCGCCGACTTGCCCGCGCGGGTCACCGTGCCCCGGTACCAGTTCTCGTGCTCCACCGGGATGAGCTGGTCGGCGACCGTGTGAATCGTCAGCTCCGGCACGCGCAGAGCCCCCGTCGGCACCGACGTCCGTTGCAGCGTCGCCACCGCACGGGGGGAAGCCGTCACGTCCGCATCCCGCGTCAACGTGGCCAGGTCCGCGGCGAGATCCAGCCCGGCCGAGCGGTAGAGCGCGCGCACCTGCGGCGCCCGCACGCTGCCCCGCAGCAGCGCCGCGTAGTCGACGCCGACGTTGTACGAGCTGTTCCCGCCTGCGGCCAGCTCGATCTGCACCCGGCCCGGCATCACGAACCCGAGCACGAACCGGCTCAGTTCAGCGGCCTGCTCCGCCTGCTGCCCCTCAAAATCAGTGGGCGGCGCAGCACCCGTGAACCAGCCCGGCGTGTTGATCAGCGCACCGGCCAGCGCGACCCGAGCCCGTCCGGCCGGGGTGGCCTGCGCCGCCGTCACCGCCGCACTCAACGCCGAAGCGGCAGACACCGCAGCAGCTTGGGACG
This sequence comes from Cryptosporangium aurantiacum, assembly GCF_900143005.1. Taxonomy (NCBI): domain Bacteria; kingdom Bacillati; phylum Actinomycetota; class Actinomycetes; order Cryptosporangiales; family Cryptosporangiaceae; genus Cryptosporangium; species Cryptosporangium aurantiacum. Next base: position 124,626 of record NZ_FRCS01000019.1, on the reverse strand, counting down.
GGTAGTCGACCAGCGGCACCGGCACCCCGAGCAGCCGGGACAGCGCCCACTCGCCGTCCAGCTGGTAGTTGTTCAGGTTCAACGCGCCGGCGACCAGCCCGCACGTGGTGAGGCTGCCGTCGATCCGCCCGCCGCCGCGCTCGGCCTCCAGCGCGCTGACCAGCCCACCCATCGACGTCCCCCAGGCAATCGTCCGCCGGGGCTCGCCGACCAGGGACGAGATCGCCGCCAGCGCTCCGAACTGGTCGGAGACGGCGCTCTCCAGCGCCCACAGCGACGGACCCGAGTACGACGAACCGACCAGCCCGTACCCCTCGGCGAGCAGCGCGGTCCGCGTCTCGGCGTTCGGTGCGTTCTGCGCGACCAGCGGGCCGAACCCGTGGCTGTACAGGATCATCGTCCCGTTCCAGTCCTCCGGGACGTCCGCGACCCAGGTCGCACCGCTCGGCAGCACACCGGTGTAGTGGGTCTGCGCTCGTGCGGGGCTCGCCACCGCACCCAGCGCCACGGCCAGGAGCAGTACTGCCAGAATCCGCCGGATCATCGTCGACCTCCCCTGGGCAGGTGTCTCGAAGCGTGCCACCGCACTCCGGGGCCGATGACCCGTTCCCGGCAAGACAGGGCACGTGCCCAATAGCTGGCACACTGACCCCGTGACGTCGCCCCCCGACGAGGCCGCTTTCACCGATGCGATCGAACGCCACCGCCACGAGCTACGCGTGCACTGCTACCGCATGCTCGGCTCCTACACCGACGCCGAGGACCTCGTCCAAGAGACGTTCCTGCGCGCCTGGAAGGGATTCGCCAGTTTTGAGGGCCGCTCCTCGCTGCGCGCCTGGCTGTACCGGATCGCCACCAACGCCTGCCTCGACTGGCTCGACGGCCACCCCCGCCGCGTCCTGCCGCATCACCTCGCCGGGCCGTCGGACCCCTCGGTCGGGTTGCCGCCGCGCACCGACGTCTCCTGGCTGGAACCGTTCCCCGACCACGAGCTGGTCGCGCCCGCCGACGCCGGGCCCGACGCGGTCGTCGTCGAGCGCGAGACGATCGAGCTGGCGTTCCTCGCCGCGCTCCAGTTCCTTCCGCCGCGGCAGCGCGCCGCGCTGATCCTCCGCGACGTTCACGGCTGGCCCGCGTCCGACACCGCGACTGCGCTCGCGTTGAGCGTCCCCGCAGTGAACAGCGCGCTGCAGCGCGCCCGCAGCACGCTGCGGGACCACCTACCGGAACGCCGGTCGGACTGGCGCGCCACCGCGGTCCCGACCGCCGTCGAACAACAACTGCTCAACCGCTATCTGGACGCCGTCCGCCGCGCCGATCTGGACGCGGTGGTCGAACTCCTCGCCGAGGACGTGCGAACCACGATGCCGCCGTGGCCGATGTGGTTCCAGGGCAGGGAGAACGTGCGGCGCGCACTGCAGTCGAGCTGGGACCCGGCGGTGCCCGACGACTACGTGGGCGAGTTCGCGGTACGGCTGGTCGGCGCGAACCGTCAGCCGGCCGTCGCGTCCTACACCAGGCAGCCGGGGGAGAGCGTCTACCGGGCGTTCGCGATCGGGGTCATCCGTGTCGAGGGCGAGCACATCACCGAGATCACGGCGTTCCACGACCTGGCGCTGTTCCCGATCTTCGGGCTGCCATCCGAGGTCGACCGATGAGTTTTCCGGCGCGCAGGCGTCTCAACCGGGGTCCGATCTCCTGATCGAGAGGTTCCACCCATGGGAAAGCTGCTGTACGGCGCGACGATGTCACTCGACGGGTTCATCGCAGGCCCGAAGGACGACGTGTCCTGGCTGACGGAGTTCCTCGGTCCGGACCCGGTCGCCGACGAACTCGTGGCGAACGTCGGGTCGTGCCTGATCGGTGCCCGCACGTTCCGGGGCGACGACCCGAACGCGGGGACGGACCAGGAGGGTCCGTTCGGCGGCGCGTGGCAGGGCCCGCAGTTCGTGCTCACCCACACCCCGCCGGACGAGCCGGTTCCGGACGTCACGTTCGTCGGTGACCTGCGTACCGGGATCGACCTGTCGAAGGCGGCCGCCGGTGACGGGTACGTCTGCATCATCGGCGCGGACGTCGCTCGCCAGTGCCTGGAGCTGGGCGAGGTGGACGAGGTGCTCGTGTTCGTCGCGCCGATCCTGCTCGGCGACGGCGTCCGGCTGTTCAGTCACCTCGGCGGCACCAAGATCCGCCTGGATCCGCCGCGCGTCCACGAGACGCCGAACGCGACCAGCCTCTGGTACTCCGTCCGGAGGTAGCCGGGTTCCGGCGATCGGCCCCCGAGCCGCTGACGAGCGCTCGGGGGCCGTTGCCCCTGGTCGGGACGCTGCGCTCAGCGAGCGTCCCCGGGGTCGTCGAGCTCGACCTGCTCCTTGCGGACCTCACCGCGCACGGTCTCGGTGCCGGTCACCGTCTCCTTGGCCAACCGGACCCGCTCGACCGGCACCGTTTCGGTGCGGACGACCGGCCGCTCGGCGTGGAGTACGACCTCGTGTTCGGCCTCGGTGATCTCCGGTCCGGAGAGCGCGGCGTCCCGGTTGGCAGCGGTGATCGGCTCGCGTTCGAGCCGGACCTCCTCGTGCGAGACCGGAACGGTCTGCTGGACGTGTTCGGTCACGACGTACTTGCGCAGGCGGACGCGGCCGGTCTCCTCCGCCCTGGTGCCCACTCGCATCCGCTCCTCGGAGCGGGTCATCGCGTCGTCGGCTCCGGGCTTCCGAGTCATCCCCGGCGGTGTCGGCTTCGAGCGGGGTTCCGTCCGGCCGGCCGTCGATGCCCCGCTGGTTCCGTGGGACATCGGCGCGCCGTACGGCGTGGGCTTCTCCGCGGCGGCGATGTCGCCGTGCGGAGACGAGAGGTGGTAGTGCCGGTACAGTTCGTCGATCTGTTCGTCGGTCAAGCCTCCTCGCGGACCATCCGGTTCCATCGTGGGTGCGGCTCTGACCTGCTCTTTGTCGACCGAGACCAGAACACGGTCGCCCTGGATCTCCGCATCGGCCAACGGCACGAACGACTCCTTGGTGCCGAACAGACCGGTACGGATCGTCGCGAATTCCGGCTGATTGGTCTCCTCGTCCAGGTAAACCTGGGCGATGGTCCCGATCTTGTCCCCGGCAGGGTCGCAGGCGGTCGCGTTCATCACCCGTGGAAGCTGCTCCTTGGTCAACACCAGCAGTGCTCCTTCCTCGACAACGCTCCTTGCCCTGTCGGAAGGGTCGAGTAGCCGCCCGTTTGGCGACGAAACATACTAATGTTCGTTTATGCCGGGTTAAAGATCGGTCGGGTGCCCGTCGTCGACGCGATCTCGTCGGCGGGTGCCCCGGTGTTCTGGCAGGCGGTCAGGAGCCACCGCCCGTCCTCCTTCGCCAGGACCCACAGCGGTGTGCCGACGTCCGGGCCGTCGGGCGTCGTGTAGATCTGCCGCACCTTGACGGCGGCGACGTCGGGACGGATGAACAGCACGTGCTCCAGCTCGAACGTCACCGACGAGTCCTTCATCCCGCCGGGCAGCGCCTGACGCGTGAACGCGCCGATCGCGTCGATGCCGAAGAGCCGCTTGCCGCCGCCCGTGGTCCAGATCGCATCGTCCCGGAACAGGGCGAGGAACTCGTCCGGGAGCTCGTTGTTCTGCGCGTGTTCGACGGTGGCGATGATCTGCCGGATCGCGTCGATGTCTGCTTCGCTCATGCCGCTCACGCTAAAAGTTGAACCTCCGTTGAGGTCAAGGCGCATCGACGTACGGGTTCAGCCGTCCCCAGCCGGCGAGTTGCTTCACGAGCCACGGTGCCGCGGTGACCGACATCCGGCCGCTACGCTGCGCCATCCCGAGCGCCAGTTCGCCCGCGTACCACCGGACCAGCGTGGCGGTGTCGGTGGTGACCTGGCCGTCCTCGGCGAACCCGGGATCGGACGCACAGACCTCGTTGCCGGTGCCGGACAGCACGAGCCAGAAGACGTTCGGCAGACGGCACCCGGGGAGGTGGAACCGGACGACGACCCGGGGCCGCGGGAGGGTGTCCGGAGCGATCAGCCGGGACAGCATCCACAGAGCCAGGTACGGATCCTGGTCCTCGGGCCGCGCTTCCCGCCAGCGGGCACCCCAGGCACCGAGCGCGAGGCAGACCTGCGCGAGTTCGTGACCGCTCGGGCTGAGCGCGTACGTCGTGGAGCGGCCGGTCCGGGTGCAGTCGACGACGCCGGTGCGCTCGAGCGAACGCAGGCGCTGGGACAGCACGCTGCGGGGGAGCCCGGGCGCGCCGTCCAGGATCTCGGTGTACCGGGCGCAGCCCAGGTACAGGTTCCGGATGATGATCGGCGTCCATCGTTCCGCGAAGACCTCGGCCGCGAGCGCGATGGGACAGTACTGTCCGTAGCCACGCATTCCCTCAGCGTCCGCCGCCCGGCACCGGAAGTGAAGTCCGGAAATCGAACTATCGCGCCGGTGGCGCCAGTGCTTCTCTGGGCTTCGTCAAGGCCTGCCCCGGACGAGAGGAGAAGCGATGTCCGAGACCTACGCGCTGTCCGCCGAGGCGGCCGAGTTCTACGAGTCCACGTTCGTCCCGGCGCTGTTCGCGGCCTGGGCCCAGCGGCTGGTGGACGCCGCCGCGATCACGTCCGGGCAGTCCGTTCTCGACGTGGCGTGCGGCACCGGTGTGGTCGCGCGCTTCGCCGCCGGCCGGGTCGGCCCGTCCGGCTCGGTGGTCGGCGTCGACCTGAACGACGCGATGCTCGACGTCGCCCGGCGGCTGCGGCCGGACCTGGACTGGCGGCTCGGCGACGCCTGCGCGCTGCCGTTCGACGACGGCGCGTTCGACGTCGTGCTGTCCCAGGCCGGGCTGATGTTCTTCGGCGATCGGACGGTGGCGCTGCGCGAGATGGCGCGGGTCGCGGGTCCGGACGGCCGCGTCGTGGTGCAGGTGCCGGGGCGGCTCTCCGCCAGCCCCGGTTACTCCGCGTTGGCCGACGTCGTCGCGCGGCACGCCGAGACGAGCGTCGTCGATCTGCTCGGCGCGTACTTCGCGGTGGGCGCGCCGGAACTGCTGACCGAGTTGTTCCGGGCGGCCGGGCTGCGGATCGACCGGTTCGACTCGTGGATCGGTGCCACCAGGGTCGGTTCGCTCGACACGTTCCTCGCCGCCGAGTTGCTGCCGATCGCCGACCGGGTCGACGCGGCGGTGCGCGACCGGATCGTCGCGGAGTGCCGGGCCGCGCTCGCCCCGTTCGTCGGCCCGGACGGCAGCGTCACCGCGCCGATCGAGGTGCACCTGATCGTCGGCGGGCGGTCATGAGGCTCGAGCACGAGGTTCGAGGTTCCGGGGCGCCGGTGGTCTTCGTCCACGGTGGCCTGTGCGAGAACACGTTCCGGTGTCTGCTGGACCGGCCGGAGCTGGTCGGCTCGCACCGGCTGGTGAGCTACCACCGCGCCGGCTACGGCGGCAGCGACCGCCTCGACGGCCCGGTTAGCGTCGGTGACCAGGCCGAACACTGCCGGTCGTTGATGCTGTCGCTGGGCATCGAGCGGGCGGACGTCGTCGGGCACTCCTCGGGCGCGAACATCGCGCTGCAGCTCACGCTGGACCACCCGGACGCCGTCCGTTCGCTCGCGCTACTGGAGACCGCCCTGCTCGCGGTGCCCACCGGCCCGTTTGCGGGCGAGGCGATCCAGCGCTACCGGGCGGGCGAGAAGGCCGCGGCCGCCGACGTCTGGCTGCGCGGCGTCGCCGGGCCGGGGTACCGCGAGGTGCTCGACCGGGTCGTACCGGGCGCGTTCGACGACGCGGTGGCCGCCGCGGACACGTTCTTCGGGCAGGAGCTGCCCGCCGTCCGGGACTGGGTGTTCGGGCCGGACGAGGCGTCGCGGATCGCTCAGCCGACGCTGGTGGTGCTCGGTGCGCGCAGCCACGACGTGTCACCGGTGTTCGGGGAGCGCCACGAGCTGCTCCTGGCCTGGCTGCCGCGGGCCGAGCCGTTCGTGCTCCCCGACGCGACGCACCTGCTGCACGTCCAGAACCCGGCCGCCATGGCGACGGCTCTCGCGGATTTCCTCGCCCGCGCCTGACACGCGCGCGGTGGCGGCAGGGCGCCGCCGGATGCCCGGCGCGCGGGCTGGGTGGCGCCGGGCGCCTGGTGCGGCAGCGGGGGGCCCGACGCCGGCGGCCCGGAGTTCCGGGCCGCCGGATCGGGGTCAGGCCAGGCGCAGGTCGGCCCAGACGAGCCGGTGGTCGGAGGTCGGGAAGCCGTTGACCGCCGACCACGCCGGGTCGAAGACGCCGGTGAGCCGGAACAGCGGGTCGGACCGGACCGGCCAGAAGACACCGGACCGGACGATCCGGTTGCCGACCCGCGGCAGGACGTAGTCGGCGCGGAGGTTGCCCGGCGCGGTGTCGGAGAAGTCGGCCGTGTCGTAGCGCGGGTCGCCGGTGTGGTTCGCGTTCGCGCCACCCTGGAGCGTGCTCGCCTCCGCGGCCCCCGGGCTGGCCGGCGCGGTGCGCGCGTTGACCAGCGGATGCCCGGTCAGCTGCAGGATCGCCTTCTGGAAGGAGTCGCCGTCGTTCGGGTCGGCGTTCTGGTCACCGGCGATCACGAAGTTCTGCCCCGGCTTCAGCCCGCCCTTCTTGCCCTTGTCGTCGTAGACGTACGATGCCTTGCCGGGCTTCACGTAGTCGGCCCAGAACCGGATCTCGTCGTGGTTGCGCCGCCCGTTGCGGTCCTCCGGGCCGTCGAAGGTCGGCGGCGTCGGGTGCGACACGAGGAAGTGCACGGACTTCCGGCCCACCCGGATCGGCACGTCCCAGTGGCTCTTCGACGACAGCCGGAGCGCTGCCTGCTCCTCGGCCGAGTAGAAGTCCGTCGGCATCGTGTTGCCGGGCATGTCCTTCCACTTGAAGAGCTGGAACGTCCGCACGGCCCGGGCGTCGATCGGGTACTTCGAGTAGACGACCATGCCGTACTGGCCGGGGAACAGCCCGAACCCGAAGGAGTCGTCGCCGTAGGCCTGGTCGCCCGGCGTCGTGTCGACGACGCCGTTGTTGTTCAGATCGAATCCGGACGCGATGCCGGTGTTCGACGGCGCGACGAACCGGTACGGGTAGCGCTGCGCCGGGGCACCGTTCTGGGACACCGCGAGGAAGTTCTCCGCGAACAGCCGCGCAGCCTCGGGGTCGTAGTCGAACTCGTTGATCAGCACGACGTCCGGGTGGGCGCGCTGGATGACCTCCGCGACGTTGCGCGCCTGGCGCCGGTAGACGTCATCGACGTCCGGGTTGGCCAGGTGCTCGCGGAGCAGGCCCTGGGTGGGCCGGTTGAGGGACAGGTTGTAGGTCGCGAAGCGAACCTCGTTGGTGCCCGCGCTCTGAGCGGGCGCCGCGTTCGCCGGTGACGCCCCGATCAGCGCCGCACAGGCCACGGCGATCAGCAGAAATCGCATCTTCACCCACCCTCCCTACCGGACGAGACAGCTCCCGGCCACGGTAGCCGTGCACCCGTTGCCGACAGTTCATCCCGGTGGGGTCAAACGCAGGCGGCGCGGTCCAGGGGCAGCTCCATGAAGAGCATGAAGGATTCCAGGCCGGACAGGCCGGCCTCGTTGCCGTCGAAGATCGGGCGGTCCTGGAAACCCAGCGACCGGTACAGGGCTTGGGCCTCGCGCATGAACGTCACGGTCTCCAGACGCGCGGTGCGATAGCCGATCGTGCGGGCGTCGGCCAGCAACTGCTCCAGGATCGCCCGGCCGATGCCCTGGCCGCGCGCTTCCGGCCGCACGTACATGCGCTTGATCTCGGCCACCCAGTCGTCGACGGGTTTGAGCGCGCCGACCCCGGCGACGACTCCGGTGTCCGTCCGTGCGACGAGCAGGCGCCCGCGCGGGCCCAGCAAGTGCGGTAACTCCTGGGCGAACTCGTGGTGGTGCGCCGCGACGGCGGCTTCCTCGTCCTCGAACGTCACCCCGTGCTCGGCGGCGAACCGTTCGCCGATCCAGAACAGGTACTCCCGCAGGAGCGGTCCGGTGAGGGCCTCCGCCTCGGCGGGTGACCCGTGGAGCTCCTCGATGCGTGTCATGGCGTCTCCTCGCGGATGTGCCTCTACTCCGATTCGGACCATCGCGACCCTACTCCGAATCGGAGTAGTTTCACAGCGTGATTTCCTCGCCGCCGCCCCGTCTCACCACGACGTCGTACGCGCTGCTCGGGCTGCTCGCGGTCCAGCCGTGGACCGCCTACGAGCTGACCCAGCAGATGCGGCGCAGCCTGCACTACGTCTGGCCGAAGTCCGAGAGCGTGCTCTACACCGAGCCGAAGAAGCTGGTCGAAGCCGGTCTCGCCGAGGTCAGCCACCAGCGCCGCGGTGACCGGACCCGGGCGCAGTACCACATCACCGCCGCCGGCCGCCGCGCGCTGCAGGAGTGGCTGGACACCGAGCCCGCTACTCCGCTGTTCGAGCTGGAGGTGATGCTCCGGCTGATCTTCGCCGACCAGGGCACCCCCGAACAGCTGCTCCGGTCGCTGCGCTCGACCGGAGCCTGGGCCGACGCCGAGATGGCCGCGTCCCGCTCGCAGATCGAGAACTATCTGGAGACCGGCGGCCCGTTCCCGGAGCGCCTCCACCTGATCGCGCTCCTGGTGGGCTTCTACGGCGAGCTGTTCGGCCTGATCCGGCGGTTCGCCGACCAGACGGCCGAACTCGTGGAGGGCTGGGACGCGACGACGTCGGACGTGCCGATCGACGCGAACCTCCGGAACCTGCTCGAACGTGCCCTGCGTTCCATCGACACGCCGCAATAGGGACTTTGTACCGTGTTGTGAACACCGTATGTGTGCGACGTTCAGCGGCGAGAGCACGCCGAGCGTCGAGGAGCTCACTGGTGAGCAGCACACAGTCGAGGGGTGGGTTGGACAGCCCACTCGAGGAAAGCCTGGTGCGCACGTCGCGTTTCTTCCGCCGTGGGGAGGTGAGCGCGGACCTGCGCTCGCTGCACCAGATCGGCGGCCGGGACGCGGACAGCTTCTACCGGGACCGATGGGCCCACGACAAGGTGGTGCGCTCGACGCACGGCGTCAACTGCACCGGGTCCTGCTCGTGGAAGGTGTTCGTCAAGGACGGCATCATCACCTGGGAGGCCCAGCAGACCGACTACCCGTCGACCGGCCCCGACCGCCCGGAGTACGAGCCGCGCGGCTGCCCCCGTGGTGCGGCGTTCTCCTGGTACACGTACTCGCCGACCCGCGTCCGCTACCCGTACGTCCGCGGTTCGCTGCTGCAGATGTACCGGGAGGCCAAACAGCGTCTCGGCGACCCGGTCCTGGCCTGGGCGGACATCGTGACCGACCCGGAGCGGTCCCGGCTGTACAAGTCGCACCGGGGTAAGGGCGGGCTGGTCCGGGCCACCTGGGACGAGGCGGCCGAGATGGTCGCCGCGGCGCACGTGTACACGATCAAGACGTTCGGGCCGGACCGGATCGCCGGGTTCTCCCCGATCCCGGCGATGTCGATGGTCTCGCACGCCGCCGGAGCGCGGTTCATGGCGCTGATCGGTGCGCCGATGCTGTCGTTCTACGACTGGTACGCGGACCTGCCGGTGGCCTCGCCGCAGATGTTCGGCGACCAGACCGACGTCCCCGAGTCCGGGGACTGGTGGGACGCCTCGTACCTGATGCTGTGGGGCTCGAACGTGCCGGTCACCCGCACCCCCGACGCGCACTGGATGACCGAGGCCCGCTACCGGGGGCAGAAGGTCGTCGTGATGTCGCCGGACTACTCCGACGCGACGAAGTTCGCCGACGAATGGCTGGCACCGCACCCCGGCACCGACGGCGCGCTCGCGATGGCCATGGGCCACGTCGTCCTCAAGGAGTTCTTCGTCGACCGGCAGGTCCCGCGGTTCACCGACTACGTCAAACGCTTCACCGACCTGCCGTTCCTGCTCACGCTCGAGCAGCGCGGCGACGCGTACGTCCCGGGCAAGTTCCTCACCGCCGCGGACCTGGGCGACACCACCGAGGGCGCCGACTTCAAGACCGTCCTGATCGACGCCGCGACCGGCGACCCGCACGTGCCGAACGGCTCGCTGGGCTTCCGCTTCGGCGAGAGCGGCAAGGGACGGTGGAACCTCGACCTCGGCGAGGTCGACCCGCTGCTGACCCTCGACGGCGGCGACGCGGCGCCGGTGGACCTGGCTCGCTTCGACACTCCGCGCGGCGAGGGCGCGACGCTGCGGCGCGGCGTCCCGGTGCGCCGCGTCGGGGGCCACCTGGTGACGACCGTCTTCGACCTGCTCCTCGCCCAGTTCGGGGTGGGACGGCCCGGCCTGCCGGGGGAGTGGCCGAGCGGCCTCGACGACGCGTCGCAGCCGTACACACCGGCCTGGCAAGAGCAGTTCACCGGCGTGCCCGCGGCCGCGGCCGCCCGGATCGGCCGGGAGTTCGCGCAGAACGCCGAGGACTCCGGTGGCCGGTCGATGATCATCATGGGCGCGGGCACCAACCACTGGTTCCACTCCGACACGATCTACCGGGCGTTCCTCACGCTGACGACGCTGACCGGCTGCCAGGGCGTCAACGGCGGTGGCTGGGCGCACTACGTCGGGCAGGAGAAGTGCCGGCCGGTCACCGGGTGGACCACGCTCGCGTTCGCGCTCGACTGGGCGCGCCCGCCGCGGCAGATGATCCAGACGGCGTACTGGTACCTCCACACCGACCAGTGGCGCTACGACCAGACGACGCTCGACGGGCTCGCCTCACCGCTGGGCACCGGGCGCTTCGCCGGGAAGGCGCCCGCCGACGTCCTCGCGATCTCCGCGCGGATGGGCTGGATGCCGTCGCACCCGACGTTCAACCGGAACCCGCTGGACCTGGCCGACGAGGCCGCCGCAGCCGGCAAGGAACCCGCGCAGCACGTGCTCGACGGCCTGGACGACGGCAGCCTCCGGTTCGCCGGCGAGGACCCGGACGCACCGGAGAACTTCCCGCGGATCCTCACGGTCTGGCGCGCGAACCTGCTGGGCTCCTCGGCCAAGGGCAACGAGTACTTCCTGCGGCACCTGCTCGGCACCGACTCATCGCTCCGGGCGACCGAGACGCCACCGGAGGCCCGCCCGCGCGAGCTCGTCTGGCGAGACCAGGCGCCCACCGGCAAGCTCGATCTGCTGCTGGCGCTGGACTTCCGGATGACCAGCACGACGGTGTTCGCGGACGTCGTCCTCCCGGCCGCGACCTGGTACGAGAAGCACGACCTCAACACCACCGACATGCACCCGTACGTGCACTCGTTCAACCCGGCGATCGCGCCGCCCTGGGAGACCCGCACCGACTTCGACTCGTTCGGCACGATCGCGGCGGCGTTCAGCCGGCTCGCCGCGACGCACCTCGGAGTGCGGCGTGACTTGGTCGCCGTACCGCTGCTGCACGACACCCCGGACGAGCTGGCGAACCCGCGGGGCGTCGTCCGGGACTGGAAAGCCGGTGAGTGCGAGCCGATCCCCGGCAAGACCATGCCGAAGTTCGTCGTCGTCGAACGCGACTACGCGGCGGTGGCCGACAAGTGGGCCGCGCTCGGGCCGCTCGTCGAGCAGGCCGGGTTGCAGATCAAGGGCGTGACCACCACACCCGACAAGGAAGTCGAGTACCTGCGCGGCAAGAACGGCCCGGTCCGGTCCGGTGCGGCCGCCGGCCGGCCGTCGCTCTCCCGGGACGTGCACTGGTGCGAGACGATCCTGGCCCTGTCGGGGACGACCAACGGACGCCTGGCGACCCAGGGCTTCCGGTTCGCCGAGGAGCGCACCGGCACCCGGATGGCCGACCTGGCCGCCGAGCACGAGGGCAAGCTCGTCACGTTCGCCGATACCCAGTCCCGGCCGACGCCGGTGATCACCTCGCCGGAGTGGTCCGGTAGCGAGCACGGCGGACGGCGGTACTCGCCGTTCACGGTCAACGTCGAGCGTCTCAAGCCGTGGCACACGCTCACCGGGCGGATGCACTTCTTCCTCGACCACGACTGGATGACCGAGGTGGGCGAGAACCTGCCGGTGTTCCGGCCGCCGCTGGACATGCACGCGCTCTACGGCGAGCCGCAGCTGGGCAACAGGGGCGAGCTCGGGCTGACCGTCCGGTATCTCACGCCGCACAACAAGTGGTCGATCCACTCCGAGTACCAGGACAACCTGTTCATGCTGTCGCTGTCCCGGGGCGGGCCGCTGATCTGGATGAGCACCCAGGACGCGGCGACGATCGGTGTCCGCGACAACGACTGGATCGAGGCGGTCAACCGCAACGGGGTCGTCGTCGCCCGGGCGATCGTCTCGCAGCGGATGCCGGCCGGGACCGTCTACATGCACCACGCGCAGGACCGCCTGATCGACGTCCCCCGCGCCGAGACCTCGGGCAAGCGCGGCGGCATCCACAACTCGCTGACCCGGCTGTTCCTCAAGCCGACGCACCTGATCGGCGGCTACGCGCAACTCAGCTTCGCGTTCAACTACCTCGGCCCGACCGGGAACCAGCGCGACGAGGTCACGGTCATCCGCCGCCGTTCGCAGGAGGTGCAGTACTGATGCGCGTCATGGCCCAGATGGGCATGGTGATGAACCTCGACAAGTGCATCGGGTGCCACACCTGCTCGGTGACCTGCAAACAAGCCTGGACCAACCGCTCCGGCGTCGAATACGTCTGGTTCAACAACGTCGAGACCCGGCCCGGCCAGGGCTACCCGCGGACGTACGAGGACCAGGACAAGTGGAAGGGCGGCTGGGAAATCGGCCGGAACGGCCGCCTGCGGCTGCGGACCGGCAGCAGGCTCAAGCGTTTGCTGACGATCTTCTCCAATCCGGTGCAGCCCTCGATCAACGACTACTACGAGCCGTGGACGTACGACTACGACACGCTGCTCGACGCGCCGCTGCAGGAGCACACGCCGGTCGCGCAGCCCCGATCGCTGCTCACCGACCAGCCGATGAAGATCGAGTGGAGCGCGAACTGGGACGACAACCTCGGCGGTGCGCCGGAGCTCACCCAGGACGACCCGGTGCTGCGGCGGCTCTCCGACGAGGTCAAGAAGCAGTTCGAGCAGACGTCGATGTTCTACCTGCCGCGCATCTGCGAGCACTGCATCAACCCGTCCTGCGCGGCGTCCTGCCCGTCCGGGGCGATCTACAAGCGGGCCGAGGACGGGATCGTCCTGGTCGACCAGGACCGCTGCCGCGGCTGGCGCGCGTGCGTGACCGGCTGCCCGTACAAGAAGGTGTACTTCAACCACCGCACCGGCAAGGCCGAGAAGTGCACGTTCTGCTTCCCGCGTGTTGAGGTCGGTATCCCGACGGTCTGCTCGGAGACCTGCGTCGGGCGGCTCCGTTACATCGGCATCGTGCTCTACGACGCCGACCGCGTGCTGGAGGCAGCGTCCACACCCGACCCGAAGGACCTGTACGAGGCCCAGCGCTCGCTGCTCCTCGACCCGCACGACCCGCGGGTGGTCGACGCGGCCGCGAAGGCGGGCATTCCGAGGGACTGGATCGACGCCGCGCAGCGGTCGCCGATCTACGCGCTGATCAACGGCTACGAGGTCGCGCTGCCGCTGCACCCGGAGTACCGGACGATGCCGATGGTCTGGTACATCCCGCCGCTCTCGCCGGTCGTCGACGCGCTGACCCAGACCGGTCACGACGGGGAGAACGCCGGCAACCTCTTCGGTGCGATCGAGGCACTGCGTATCCCGGTGGAGTACCTCGCGGAGCTGTTCACCGCCGGTGACGCCGATCGGGTGACCGGCGTCCTGCGCAAGCTCGGGGCGATGCGCTCCTACATGCGGGACCTCAACCTCGGGCGGCCGCCGCAGGAGTCGATCGCGGCCGCGGTCGGGATGACCGGGGACCAGGTACGGGACATGCATCGGCTGCTGGCCGTCGCCAAGTACGACGAGCGCTACGTGATCCCGACCGCTCACGCCGAACAGGGACCTTCGCAGGAGGAGCTGGACACCGGGTGCTCGCTGGACTACGACGGCGGGCCCGGCATGGGTGGCTGGGGACCGTTCGGTGAGACGTCCGGCGGCGTCACGCCGATCGCGGTGGAGAACTTCCACATGCTCGCGCGGCGCCAGGGAAGCGACACGGCCCGGGTGAACTTGCTGAATTGGGACGGCAAGGGACAGCCCGAAGGGTTGTTCCCGCCGAAGCCGGAGTCCGAGTCGTGAAGCGCCGGACCGCGTTCTCGCCGGTGCAGGTCGCCACCGTCCGGCAGGTCGCCTCGCTGCTGCTGGACTACCCGGACGAGCAACTGGTCGCCCGCGTTCCGCTGCTGCGCGCGGCCCTCGACTCGCTGCCCGCGCGGCTGGCCGACCCGCTGCGGCGGGTCGTCGACCATGTGGAGGCCGGCCCGCTGGTGGTGCTGCAGACCGCCTACGTCGAGACGTTCGACCTGCGCCGCCGCTGCTGCCTGTACCTCACGTACTACCGGTACGGCGACACCCGCAAGCGCGGGATGGCCCTGCTGCGGTTCAAGCACCTCTACTCGCGCGCCGGGCTGGTCCTCGACCACGGCGAGCTGCCCGATCACCTCTGCGTCGTGCTGGAGTTCGCCGCCACCGGTGACGCCCACCGCGCCGAGATTCTGCTGCAGGAGCACCGCGCCGGGCTGGAGCTGATCCGGCTGTCGCTGGAGGAACGCGGTTCGCCCTACGCCGACGTGCTGCGCGCGGTCTGCGCCACGCTGCCGCCGGTGCGGGCCGACGACCGGGAGGCCGCCCTCGCGCTGGCCCGGTCCGGCCCCCCGACCGAAGAGGTCGGCCTGGATCCCTACGGCACGACGCCGTTCGCGCCGCCCGAGTACATCCCGGGAGTCCCCGTATGAACATCCTGCTGTGGGTGATCGTCCCGTACATCGCGTTCGCGGTTTTTGTCGTGGGCCACTACTGGCGTTACCGCTACGACAAGTTCGGCTGGACCACCCGCTCCACCCAGCTGTACGAGCGTCGGTTGCTGCGCTGGGGGAGCCCGCTGTTCCACTTCGGAATCCTCGCGGCGCTCGGTGGCCACGTCATCGGGCTCGGCATCCCGTCGTCCTGGACCGACGCGGTCGGGATCAGCGAGCACGCGTACCACATCATCGCGGTCGCCACCGGCGCGGTCGCGGGGTTCTGCACGCTGGCCGGGCTGGCGATCCTGATCTACCGCAGGCGCACGGTCGGGCCGGTCTTCTCCGCCACCACCCGCAACGACAAGCTGATGTACGTCGTGCTCACGGCCACGATCCTGTTCGGCCTGAGCAACACCGTGCTGGGCAACGTGATCGGGCAGTCCTCGGACTACCGGGAGAGCGTCTCGCCCTGGTTCCGCAGCCTCTTCTACTTCCGGCCGGACGCCGACCTGATGGCCGACGCCGGGATCGGCTACCAGCTGCACGCGCTGTCGGCGTGCCTGCTGTTCGCGATCTGGCCGTTCACCCGGCTCGTCCACGTCTTCAGCGCCCCGATCGGGTACTTCACGCGGCCCTACATCGTCTACCGGAGCCGGACGCCGCAGCTCGGCACCCGCGCCAGCGCACGTGGCTGGGAGCGGGTCGGCCAGACCCGCCGCTGAACTCGCGGTAAGGAGAACCCTGATGTCTTCGCACACCGAGTCGACGGTGCCCCGGCAAGCCTGGGTGATGCTGGCCGTCGCCACCGTCGGCTTCCTGGTCAACTTCTGGGCGTGGGCCCTGATCAGCCCGCTCGGCACCTACTTCGCCGGTCACCTCGAGCTGACCGCGATGCAGAAGTCGCTGCTCGTCGCCGTGCCGGTCGTCGTCGGCTCGCTGGGGCGCATCCCGGTCGGCGCGCTCACCGACCGGTTCGGTGCCCGGACGATGTTCCCGCTGATCTCCGCGCTGACGATCATCCCGGTGCTGTTCGTCGGCTACGTGGCCACCGACTCGCTGACGCTGATGCTCATCGGCGGCACCGCCCTCGGGCTCGGCGGCACCACGTTCGCGGTCGGCGTCCCGCTGGTGAACGCCTGGTTCCCGCCGGCCAAGCGCGGCACCGCGCTCGGCATCTTCGGGATCGGCATGGGCGGCACCGCGATCTCGGCGTTCACCACCGTGGCGCTCAAGGACAACGTCGGCCTGACGTTCCCGTTCACGCTCGTCGCGATCGCGCTGGCGATCTACGCGGTCGTCGGCTACCTCGTGCTCCGCGACGCCCCCGGCAGACAGGTCCCGCAGGGCAGCGCGGTCAAGCGCGCCTGGAACACGTTCAAGCTCCCGGTGACCCTGCAGCTGTCGTTCCTCTACGCGGTGGGCTTCGGTGGTTTCGTCGCGTTCAGCGTCTACCTGCCGACCTACCTCAAGGACGCCTACGGCCTGACGCCCGGCGACGCGGCCGTCCGTACCGCGGGGTTCGTCGTGCTCGCGGTCGCGATGCGCCCGGTCGGCGGCTGGCTCTCCGACCGGCTGCACCCGGTCCGCGTGCTGGTCGCCTGTTTCCTCGTCGTCGCGGTGTTCGCCGGCATCTCGGCCCTCGAACGGCCGCTCGCCGCGGTCGGCACGATCGCGTTCCTCGCGATGGCCGCGGCGCTGGGTGCCTCCTCCGGGGCGGTGTTCGCGCTCGTGGCCCTGGTCGCGCCGCCCGGCACGGTCGGATCGGTCACCGGCATCGTCGGCGCGGCCGGCGGCCTCGGTGGGTTCGCGCCGCCGCTGGTCATGGGTGCCATCTACGGCTGGGTCGGCAACTACAAGCCGGGCCTGGCTCTGCTGGCGATCACCGCGCTGGTGGCCGCCGTCTACACACAATTCGCGATGCGCACGGTCGCCACCCCCGCGCGCAGCCACTAGGAAGAGGTAGAGCGCGTGCAGAAGTTATCGCTGGTCGCCGCTGCGCGTCAGCAATTGGAAGCCGCTGCCCGCGAGCCCCATGGCCGCAGCGCACACACCGTGTACGGCGGGCACGAACACGTCCTTCGGCAGACGGTCATCGCGCTGCGCGCCGGTGAGTCTCTCTCCGAGCACGAGAACCCGGGCGAGGCCACGGTTCACGTCCTGCACGGCCGGGTGCGGCTCGTCGCGGGCGACGACTCCTGGGACGGCAGCACGGGCGACCTGCTGATCGTGCCGCCGACGCGGCATGCGCTGCACGCCGTCGAGGACGCCGCCGTGCTGCTCACCGTGGCGAAAATTCCGGGATAGCTAGCGTGTGGCGTCCAAAACCGGTTTGAGGTCGACGATCGGCGTGCCGTCGACGGCCTCGAGGTCAGCCACCCGCACCCGGAGCCCGTCGATCGTGAGCACCCGAACCCGATGCAGACCGATCGGGTTGGGCCGGTCGGAAGACCGGGTGCTGAACACGCCGGTCAGCGGGGTCCGCGGGTCGTCGCGGGGATGGACGGCCACCACGGATCGGTCGCCGAGGTGCAGCCAGGTCAGGACGAAAACGTCGTCGCCGACCGCGAGGTCCCGAAGGCCGTCGGCCACGGCGGGGTCGAACACCAGCCACGCCTCGGGACTGCCTTGCACGCCCTGCTTGGGTGCCTTCTCACGATCGACCAGGGGTGACTCGACGACACCGATCGGACGAAGCTGGTAGGTCATGCGTCCTCCCTCGTGCGGGGCGCTACCGCCCAGGACGGCCGCCACGTCGTCTCGGGGAGCGGCGGCAGGCTTCCGAAGTGGTCGATGATCGCCCGGAGTCCGGGGTGTGGATTCTCCCTGGGGAGGATCAGCGAGAGCGGGTAAGCGAGCGTCGGGTTCACGATCGGGATGCGGCGCAGGTCGTAGCTCGCCGGCCAGAGATACCGGTCGCGCGAGCCGACGAGCGTCGCCACGTCGGTGGAGTCCGCGAGGACGTCGAGAAGGACCTCGTTGCCGAAGTTCGGGCCCGTGGCGTCGACGCGAAGGTCGAACGCCGCGGCGAGCTGCTCGTAGAAGTCCGCCCATTCGCTTCCCGGCGCGATCCCCGGCACCCAGATCCGGTGCCCGCGCAGCTGGGACGGTGTCAGCGTGCGCGCGGCGGCGAGTGGGTGCGCCGGACCGACGAGGAGTTCCGTCGGCGAGTCGAACGCGTGGATCATCCGCACGTCGCGCGGCAGCGTGGCCGGGTCGGTGACCGAGCGGAACGAGGCGTCGATCTCGCCTGACCGGACGGCGGCAACCGCGACGCCCGGATCGTTGACCTTGAGCGTCACCACGTCGAGGTCGGTCTGTGGGTGTGACCGCCAGTAGTCGTGCAGGACGACGGCCTGCGCCGATCGCAGGCCGAGGACGTCGATCCGGAGGGCCCGCGAGCCCGGCTTGATCGCGGTGATCGCCCGATCGACACCGGTGACGATGTTCCGCGCGTGCGGGAGGAACGCTTGGCCGTCGAGGGTCAGCTCGACCCCGCGAGGGGTGCGGGTGAACAGCCGGACGTCGAGCTCACGCTCGAGGGCGGCGATCCGCTTCGACACGGCCTGCTGTGTGACGCCGAGCTCGTCGGCCGCGTGGCGTAGCTGGCCGAGCTCGGCCGCGCGGACGAACGACCGCACCGCCTCGGTGTCCATCGATCTCTACCGCCCATGATCGGCGAGCCGGCTGACGTGGCGATTCTGCACGTCGGTGAGCGTGCGGAGGAACCGAATGGCGAGCTGGAGTTCGTCGACGGTGAACTGCTCGGCCATCACGCGACTGCCCTCGTCGACCAGCGGTGCGAAGAGCGCATAACACCGTTCGGCGCCCTGGCTGGTGATCGTGACGACGAGCTTGCGGCCGTCGTCCGGATGTGGGTTGCGGGTCAGGAACCCGAGGCGTTCGAGCCGGTCGAGCATCGCGGTCACGCTCCCGGTGGTGAGGCCGAGCCGGTCTCCGAGCGACCGGGGGGTGACGCCGCCGGAGTCCAGAAGCAACTCCAGGCAGCGCAGGTCGGTCCGGTTCACCCGGAGGATCCGGGCGGTTTCCCGATCGGTGTCGTCGTTGGCCGCTTGATAGCTCTGCACGATGCGCCCGAGTTCGCTCAACGTGTCCTGCATCGTGCTCGCCATCTGGCTCCCTTCCGGTTGCCCGGAGACTACTTGATTTTCAAGGGAGTCTGTGCCTACGCTCAGATAGCTTGATTTTCAAGCTATCCCGGAGGAGAGGGGATCACTGTGCGAGTCATGGTCATCGGCGGTGGCACCGGCGGGATGTGCCTGGCACACGGGCTGAAGAAGGCCGGCGTGCACGTGACGGTGTACGAGCGGTACGGATCGCGCCGCGACGGCCTCTACGGCTACCGCGTCGGCATCGACGCGATCGGCAGCCAGGCGCTGCACGACTGCCTGCCACCGACGCTGTTCGACACGTTCGTGGCGACCTGCGCGCGGGCGCCGTCGTACTTCAACGTGCTGACCGAAGGGATGAAACACACCGCGTCCATCCCGTTACCCACCGACCGGTTCGCCGTCCAGGCCGAACGCTCGGTCTCCCGGTCGACGCTCCGCCAGGTGCTGTTCACCGACATGGACGACGTGGTGCGGTACGGCAGCGAGTTCACCCGGTACGAGACAAACCCCGACGGCACCGTGACCGCGTTCTTCTCCGACGGCAGCCAGGCGACCGGCGACGTCCTCGTGGCCGCCGACGGCACCCGATCCGCGGTCCGGCGGCAGTACCTCCCGCACGCGACCGTGACCGACACCGGGATCACCGCGATCGCCACCAAGACGCCGTTGACCGCGGAAACGCGGGCATTGTTGAGCCCCGAGGTGCTCAATGGACTGTCGCTGATCTTCGGACGGCGCGGGATGGTCGGGATGCTGCACGTGATGGAGTTCCCCTGGGACGCCGAGGGACGGCCGAAGGACCCCGCCGACGCCGCGCTCCTGGACGCCTGGTCCGGGCTGCAGTTCGACAGCTCCCGCGACTACGTCAACCTCTCCGTGTGGAGCGTCCACGACCGATTCCCCGAGCGGATCGCCGACCGGCGTGGCCACGACCTGATCGGCGCTGCGCTCGACGCGACGACCGACTGGCATCCGAGCCTTCGCCGCCTTTTCACGCTCTCTGACCCCGACGCGGCGTTCGCGCTCCGGATCGCCACGTCGGCGCCGGTCCCCGCGTGGACGCCGACGACCGTCACGCTGCTCGGTGACGCCATCCACACGATGACCCCCGGCCAGGGCGTCGGCGCGAACACCGCACTGTGGGACGCCGCGGTCCTCTGCCGCGAACTCACGGCGGCCTCCGAGGGCCGCAAGGACGTCGTGGCGGCGATCGGGGACTACGAGCTGGCGATGCTGCCCAACGGCACCGCCCGGGTCGCGGCCTCCCTCGACAACAACGGCACCTCCGCCGGCGATCCGCTCTACAAGTCCGGGGTCGTCGGACGGCTGGCTCTCGCCGGCGCCCGAACTTACTTCGCGCTCACCGGCAAGGTCCCGGCGCTCCGGCGGAAGTTCCTCGCCGGCCTCCGGACCGTTCGGGCACCCGACGCCGCCTGAGCGCAGGCGGTCAGAGCAGGTCGGTCGGACGAGGCCGCATGCCGAGCTCGATCCGTCCGACGAGTTCGGCGGTGCGGTCCAAGTCCGCGATCGCGCCGTCGAACCGACCGGCGAGGGCCGCCGCCACGGCACCGACGGCGCCGGCGCTCAGCAGAACTACCGGGAACGGATCCGCGCGCACCGAGGGGTCAGTTCAGCGGGAGCGGGTAGGCGTGGATCGCCTGCACGGTCGTCGCGATCAACACGTTGTCCTCCACCAGCAGGTGGACGCTGACCGCGAGCCCTTCCTGGGTGCGCAACGGTTTGCCGTCGCGCAGCTGCCAGGCGCGGACGACCGAGTTCTCATTGCTGCTCTCGGTCACGAACACCGCGTCGTCCGACGCGACCGGTTCCCGCCCGAAGTACCCGCGCGCTTCGGGGGCGGACCAGAGCTCCTTACCGGAGTCGCGATCGAGAACCACAAAACCGAAGCCGCCGCCCGCGCAGACCGCGTCCCGCCCGACGGCGATCATGGTCTGGTCGGAGCGCTCCAGCATCGCGACGACGCTCCCCGCCGACGTGTACGACCACCGCACCTCTCCGGTCCGGGCATCGATCGCGCGGACCTCTGCCGGGTCTGATGCCCGCCGCTTGGCCTTCAGATAAATGACGCCGTCGACGAGCCTCGGGGGCGCGTCGATGCGGTGGGCCTCGAGCCGCCAGACCACCTCGCCGGTATCCGCTCGGCAGGTGATCAGCTCTTCGCTGGTGGACGGGTCGTCGACGCCGTAGCCGTCCGTGCTGGTGGGGGAGCGAAGGACGTGCAGGAGGCCGTCACTCCCGGGCTTCAGCCACGTGACGAGTTGCGGCTCTCCGCCCGGATCGGCCCGGCGAGCCTTCCTGGGCCTCCACTGTCGATCGACGCTCCAGAGGACCGCCCCGCCCTCGTCGATCGCGGTCAGCATGTGCGTCCTGGAATCCAGCGCGCTGTGCTCGTACACCGCGTAGAGGCGTTCGTCGGATGCCTCGAGCCGGACGATCCCGTTGAAGTTGTCCGTCCCGCTGACCCGAGCCGGAATTCGCCAGGCTTCGCGTGCGTCGTCGATGTTACGGCCGGAAATGAGGCCGGACTGGTCGCCGACCCCGAGCAGGTCGGTACCGGGAATGGGTTTTGCCACCGGAAGAACCGCGAGTGAGTGCTGCCACGCCACGCGGCCGGTCTCGCGGTCGAGGGCGAGGAGCTTGCCGGTCGTGGTGTCGGCGACCGGGCCGGTGGCGCCCCCGACGATCAGCCGATTGCCGGCCGGAACCGGGCCGGCGAGAGCCGGGTGCAGGTTCGTCGCGTATTTCCACCGCAGGGCGCCGGTGCGGAGATCGAGCGCGTACGCGACGCCCTGCGGGTCGTAGCAGTACAGCGTGCCGTCCTTGTGGACCGGCGGCGTGAACTGGTCGTGGCCGATGCTGGCGCGCCAGGCACGCGCGCGGATCGATTCCAGAGTTCCCGACTCGGAGGCGTCGTCCCGGAGCGCGGCCCAGGCAACGCCCCCGGCGGCGGTCACCGCTCCGACACCGGCGAGGGCCAGCAGCGCCGATCGGCGAGAGATCTCGGTCACGGTCGCGAGTATGGGCCACGGGCGCCAGCCGGGGAGCCGGACTCAGTCGATGTCCACCGGCGGCAGCGGGGGCATCCGGCGCAGCAGGATGTGGGGCCGGTAGAAGCCGCGGTTGTCGACGCAGGCTACCGTCCGCGGACCACCCCGAGCGGGGCGTCTAACGTGTGGAGACGTGAACCCGACCTGTCCCACGTGCGACGCGCCGAGTGTGCCGTTGCTGTTCGGTATGCCTGACCTGGAGACCTTCGAGGCTGCTGAGGCCGGGCAGGTGGCGCTCGGCGGCTGCGTTCTGCCCGAAGGGCCCGAGCCGACGCCCAACCGCGCGTGCGCCCAGGGGCACCGCTGGAGTGAATCACAGTTCTAGCCGGCGGCTTCCTCGCGGAGAGGCGGTCCCACTCGACGGTGCCGTTCGTCTCCGGAATCGCTGGTCAGGGGAGTGGACCCGCTTGGGGTAGCTGGGGCTGCCCTGGATGGGTCCGCTATCCCGGGACCGCGGGTGTCGTAGGGGGCGGGGTGGCTTCGTAGTGGTGATGAGAGACCGGCGCAGGGCCGGCTCACCGTCGCTTCGGAGGCCGCAATGACCACCACGCACGCCACCCTCCCGGCCGTCTCCCCGACCCGCTCCATGGTCGTCGCCGGGATCGCGGCCACGGCCGCGGCGAGCATCGCCACCACCGCCGTCGCGGCGGCCGGCCGCGCCGCCGGAATCAGCCTCGACATCGCCGGTGCGCCGATCCCGCTGCTCGGGTTCACCCAGCTGACGGCGATCTTCTCGCTGGTCGGGGTGGTGCTGGCCGTCGCGCTCGGCCGCTTCGCCCGGCACCCGCGCCGCACGTTCGTCCGCGCCACCGTGGCGCTGACCGTGCTCTCGCTGGTCCCGGACGTCCTCGTGGACGCCGCTCCCAGCACCAAGATTCTGCTGATGGTCACCCACGTGGTTGCCGCCGCGATCGTCATCCCCGCCATCGCGCGACGGATGTCCGCCTGAACCCCAAGATGGCGACGGGCCCGGAGCAAACGCTCCGGGCCCGCTGTGTGCTTCAAGCGCTCCGCCGAGATACCGACCCCTAGCATGGAGCCTCTTCGCCAGCGCCCACGCCCGAGGGAGAGAGCTTCGTGTCTGTGCGGTCTTCGGCGTCGATGGAGTTGGTGACGCTGGCCGGTGGCCTGCTGGTCGCGACCGGCGTGGCCGCGTCCGTCCGCGACACCAACGCGGTGATGCCGGCCGCGGCCGTTGTCGCGCTCGCAGTCGCGGCGGCGGTGTCGTTCCTCGGCGCGCGACAGAACCGGCCCTTCCGACACGTCGGCGACGTGCTGGCCGGGCCCGCCGCGGCTGTGCTGGTCGTCGGGAGCGGAGTCGGGCTGGGCGTCAGCGGCTGGATCTGTCTCAGCGTCTGGGTGATCGCCGCCGCCGCTGCCGTCCTGCGTGGCCGGCTCACGGCGTACGGAGCCACTGAGCGCCCGCTTCGCTCGACGGCGTGGCACTACGCGCTGGTGGTGGGCTGGCCGGCGACCGCGATCGTGTTCTTCGCCGCTTCCTCCGCGTTCGGTTGGGGAGCCTGGACGGTGGCCGGTGGCTGGGAACTGATCAGCGGCATCGCTCCCTACTGGATCGGCACTCGTCGCTGGATGACGGGGGTGCGCCGGGTCGGACAGGCGCTGGTCGGGGTGGGCGCCGCGGTGGTGGTGCTCGGCGTGATCGGCCTGTGGGTCAACCCCTGGACCGCCGCGGGTTGGCTCGCGATCAGCGTCGCCGCGATGACCGCCCAGACCGTCCGGACCGCGCGGCCGCTGTCGCTGCCACCGGGCCCGCAGCTCGTCGAGTCGACGGCGCTGCAGCCGGCCGGCGGGCCCCCGCCGGGGCCCTGGCCACCGGTGGATGCGCCGCCGGTGACCGGCCCGCCGGTGAGTCCACCCCGCGCGAAACGCGAGACCGAAGCGTGGCAGGTCGGTGACCGGATCGCCGATCTCTACGAGGTTCGGGACGTGCACGGTCAGGGCGCGATGGGTCTGGTGTACCGCGTGCGGCACCTGGCGTGGGACGTCGACCTGGCCGTGAAGAGCCCTCGGCCGGAGTTGTTCGCCACCGAGGTGGACCGGGAGCGCTTCGTCCGGGAGGCACAGACGTGGGTGTCCCTCGGCCTGCACCCGAACGTGTGCGCCTGCCACTACGTCCGTTCCTTCGACGGTGTACCGCGCGTGTTCGCCGAGTACGTCGGCGGTGGCAGCCTGCGGGACCGGATCGACGACCGCCGCCTGTATCAGGGTGAGCCCGACGTCGTGCTCGCGCGCGTTCTGGACCTGGCCATCCAGATCGCCTGGGGCTTGGCGCACGCGCACGGCCACGCGGTGGTGCACCAGGACGTCAAGCCGGCGAACATCCTCCTCACCGACGGCGGCACGGCCAAGGTGACCGACTTCGGGCTGGCACGGGCGGCCGGGACGGGTGGCGCGACCGCGCCGGCGCTCCGGGACGGCAGCATCCTCGTCACGGTCGGAGGGCTCACGCCCGCCTACGCGTCGCCGGAACAGGCGGCGCGCGCCCCGGTGGGCCGACGCAGCGACATCTGGAGTTTCGCGGTCACGGTGCTGGAGATGTTCACCGGCGAGCTCACCTGGATGGCGGGACCGGCGGCCGGGGCGGCACTGGCCGCGTACCGCGAACCGGAGTCGGCCGCTGACTTGGCCGTACCGATGCCGTCGTCGGTGGCGGACGTGCTCGCCTCCTGCCTGACCGACGACCCCGCCGGGCGACCGGCGACGCTGGACGACGTCGCGGCCCGGCTCGTTGATGCCTACGAAAGCGAGACCGGTTCCCGCTACGGACGACCCCGGCCCGCCGCTGCCCAGCTCCGGGCCGACGAGTTGACCAACCACGCGCTCTCGTTGCTCGACCTGGGACGAGAAGACGACGCACAGCGCGTGTTCGCCGAGGCACTACGGACCGATCCCCGGCACCTGGAGGCGGTGTTCAACGTCGGGCTGCTGCGATGGAGGACCGGGCTCATCCGGGACGACGAGCTGATCGCCGAGCTCGAGGCGGTCGGCGCGGGCAACACCGACAACTGGCGGGGAGTGCACCTGCTCGGACAGATCCACCTCGAACGCGGCGACCCGGACGCGGCCCGACCGCTGCTGGAACGGGCCGCAGAGCTGGCGCCCGACGAATCACAAGTGCGCGCCGACGTCGAACGCGCGCGGGACGATCGCCACGCGATCAGCCGCGTGCTCTGCACCCTCCCCGGCCACGACGGCCGGCCGGTGCGACCGACACACGTCAGCGGCGACCGGCGGGTGGTGCTCTCCAGCGCGCTCCGTAGCCGTGGCATCAACGGCGGCCGCGCGAGTGACGTCGTGGGGGTCTGGGACGGAGAGACCGGCCAACGCCTGCGTGACCTCGATCATCGCGGTTATCCGCAGTCCGTCGGTTTGACCTCTGTGTGCTCGAGCCCAGACGGACGCCTCGCGCTGACCGGTTCCGGCGTCGGCGTCGTCCACGTCTGGGACACCGCTACCGGCGAACGTCGTGACCTGACCGCCGCTAGGGCAGGACATGGGACACCGGGACGGGGCGGCCTCGTAGACGTCTGCCTGGCCGACAACGGCCGGTTCGCGTTGTCCCGCGACGAGTCGAACCAGCTGAAGCTCTGGGACCTACCGGGCGACCGCTGTGTGGAGGTCCGGGAAGCGACCTGTCTGGTCGGCAACGGGCGGGTGGCGGTCGCCGCTGAACCCGGCGGCGCGGTGCTGGTGTGGGACCTGAACACCGGCCGCCTGGTCTACCTCCTCACCGACGCGGCGCGGTCCTCCACGACGGGCGGTGTGGTCGGACTGAGTCAGGACGGGCGCTTCGCGCTCTCGACAGACCGCAGCTACCGCAGCTACCGCGGTGGGCCGGACGATCAGAACGTCCGCGTGTGGGATCTGGCCACCGGCCGTTGCGTCGCCGTCATAGCCGTGGGTCCTACCCCGATCACCGCGCTCGCCCTCGACCGCGACGCCCGGATCGCGCTGACCGGGAACGACCGCGGCGCGGTGGACGTGTGGGAGGTCAGCACCGGTCGGCAGCTGCGGACCCTGCAGGGTCACAGCGGGAAGGTGACGTCGATCCGCTTCAGCGCCGACGGGGCGCTGGTCGTGACCAACGACTACACGCCTCTGGTCACGAACCGTTCCGACGTGCGGGTCTGGGAGGTGGCGACCGGGCGCTGCCGGTACACGTTCGAGGACGCCATCTGCACGCCGTCGGGCCGGAGCGACGCGCTCACCGGTGATCGGCGCGGGCAGCTGCGCGAGTGGACCGCCCCGCGCGAGCCGTACGTCTGTCCGTTGCAGCTCTGCCGCCCGGCCGAGCACACCGAGTTGGCCCGCCGTTCCGTCCAGTTGGAGAGCCTGATCCAGGACGCGGAGCGAGCCATGACCGAGCAGCGGTTGGTCACCGCGAAGACGCTGCTCGACCAGGCGCGCCGGATTCCGAGCGTGGAGCGTTCGTCCGCGGTGCTCGCCTCGTGGCGACGACTGGCGGAACGGTCTCGACACGTCGGCATTCGCGCGATGTGGCCGGAGCGGACGATGACCGGGATTCGGCCCGCGGGCCGCGCGCTGTGCCTGAGCGCCGACGGCACGAAGGTCCTCGTGGACGATGGTGCCCAGACGCTGTCGCTGTGGGACGTGTCGGCCGACCGCGCCGTGGCGACACTCGACGGACGTGTCTTCGTCCTCCAGGCCGTCTCGATGAGCCCGGACGCACGGATCGCGCTTTCGAGCGGCAGCCTCCAGGTGGACAACACTTACGGTGGGCGGTCCGCGTTCCCGGACGACGACTACGCCCTGCGAGTGTGGGACCTCACGACGGGCCGGTGCCGGCACGTCCTGCGCGGCCACACGTCAGTGGTGGGCTCGACAGCCGTCAGCGCGGACGGCCGGCTGGGTCTGTCGGCGGAGCAGTACCGGGCGACGCTGTCGGGGGAGCAGTACCGGCATCCCACGATCCGGGTCTGGGACCTCCACTCCGGCCACTGCCTCCGGGTGATCGAGACGCAGAGCGCTCAGATCCTCGCCGTCGCGTTCAGCCCGGACGGCCGGTTCGCTGTGTCGGCGGAGGAGGAAGCGGAGGGTTCGCCGTGGGAACGGCCCGGATTTCTGCGGGTGTGGGACCTCGCCACCGGCCGGTGCCTCCACGTTCTGCGCGGCCATGAGCGCTACGTATCCTGTCTCCAGTTCAGCGCCGACGCTCGAACGATCGTCTCGGGGGGAGCGTTCGACGGGACGCTG
The DNA here is from genome assembly GCF_900143005.1 of Cryptosporangium aurantiacum. NCBI lineage: Bacteria > Bacillati > Actinomycetota > Actinomycetes > Cryptosporangiales > Cryptosporangiaceae > Cryptosporangium > Cryptosporangium aurantiacum. The sequence continues at coordinate 97,350 of NZ_FRCS01000019.1, read as the reverse complement.
CGAGTCTGGGACACCGCCACCGGCGTGTGCCTGCGCTCGATCTCCGTCGGCGAGGACAGTCGCGGAACAGCCGGTGCCCCACCGGACAGGGACGTGCGCTCGCTGGCCCTCACCCCCGACGGGCGGTACGCGTTGATCGCGGGACCGACGGCGGCGTTCCAGGTGTGGGACCTGACGAACGGCCAGTGCCTGCACACCGTCGACTTACCCGGGACCCATGTCCGTGGGGTCGGTTGGAGCGGCGACGGCCGATATGCCCTCGCCGGGACCTCCGCGGGCCTACGGAGGTGGGAAGTCGACTGGGAACTGGCGGTGCGGGAGCCGGCCGATTGGGACGAGGGCGCCCGGCCTTTCCTGAGCGTCTTCGTGACCCGGCAGACGCCGCTCGTCGACGGAGAGTTGCGCCGGCACGGACGCCCCTCCTGGACCGAGGACGACTTCCAGCGCCTGCTGCGGGATCTGCGATACGCCGGCTACGGCTGGTTGAGTCCGGACGGGGTGCGGGCCGAACTCGAGCGAATGACGGGTGTCTCGTCGTCCGAGGCGACCTCGGGGACCGGATCGTCGCACACTGTTTAGATGCGGGTCCTCCAGGCGTTCGCGTGGGTAGTCGTCTACCTCGTCGTCGCGCCGATCACCCCGCTCTTACTGGCAGCGTGCGTCGTATCGGGTCGCCCACCCAAATCCAGAGTCGGCGTTCAGTTCTCTCGGCGGCAGGGCTTATTGCTCCTGGCGGGTTTCTACTGCTGGTTCATCGCTCCGTTTCTTCTCGGCGTCGCTGCGGTCACCGTTGTGGCTACTGCCGTCGTCCCTTGGTTCCGGTCGCTCTCGCCGCCCGGCTTGGCCGGAGTGGCCTGCGTCGTCGCCGTGATCGTGGTTTTTATCGGTTGGGCGATCCACTATCCCGATCAGCGTCGGAGAATGTTCCGATGAGCCGGGGTGCGGTCACCACTCGAACGTGTTCCACTCCTCGGCCGGGATAGGGCACTCGCTGGTGTCCCAGCAGCGATCAGCCCAGGCCTCCGACACCAACACCGGCCGGCTCAAGACGACGTCTCCGGCGCGCTGCACCCGCAACACCACCCCGAGCCGCGGCGCACACGGATGGGCGAGTTGTGAGTAGCGCAGCTCGTGTCCGCGCGCCTCGGCGGACGCTAGCAGTGTGGCGCTGGTTACGCCGCTTACGGAGTGCACTCATAACGGAGTACGCTCAGTTTTATGGAGATCGGGCGGCGTGAGCGCAACAAGCAGGAGAAACTCGCGCGCATCCGACGAGCGGCCGGCGAGCTGTTCGCCGAGCGGGGCCACGAGGCGGTCACCACCCAGGAGATCGCCGACCGGGCGGACGTCGGAGCCGGGACGCTCTTCCGGTACGCGTCCACCAAAGCCGAGCTGCTGCTGATGGTTTACAACGACCGGTTCCGCGCCGCGCTGGCGGAGGGAAAGCGGGCGGCCACCGGTTCGACGCCGCGCGACCGGGTACTCGCCCTACTCGCGCCGATCGTCCGGTCGAACCACGAACAGCTCGCCAACGGGCGCGTCTACCAGCGCGAGCTGATGTTCGGTGACGCGACCGAGCGGTACCGCGCCGAGGGCCTGGCCCTCGTCGCCGACCTCCAGAACGCGATCGCCGCGGCGATCGACCGGCCCGGAGAGAGCGAAGAACGTGCTCGGGTCGTGTTCGCGATCTTCCATCTCGCGGTCGCCACGGCCGCCCTCGACGACCTTCCGGTCGACGAGACCCTCGACGACATCGCGGCGCAGCTCGCGGTCGTCACCTCGTGAACAGGAACACTGCCATGACCACCATCAACCGCGTCACCGTGCTCGGAACCGGCGTCCTCGGTTCGCAGATCGCCTTCCAGACCGCGTACTTCGGCCTCGAGGTGACCGCCTACGACATCTCCGACGAGGTGCTCGAGAGCGCGAAGGCCCGCTTCACCGGGCTGGCGGGCCGGTACGCGCGCGAGATGACCGGCGGTGACGCCGACGCGGCGCTGGCCCGAATCACGTACACGTCCGACCTGGCCGCCGCGGTCGCCGACGCCGACCTGGTGATCGAGGCAGCCCCCGAGCGGCTCGAACTGAAGCGGGACCTCTACACGCAGCTGGGTGCGGTGGCGCCGGAACGGACGATCTTCGCCACGAACTCGTCCACGCTGTTGCCGAGCGCTCTGGCCGGCTTCACCGGGCGCCCGGACAAGTTTCTCGCGCTGCACTTCGCGAACGAGATCTGGCTGCACAACACCGCCGAGGTGATGGGGACGCCGCAGACCGACCCCGCGGTGTTCCGCACGGTCGCCGACTTCGCCACGAAGATCGGGATGGAGCCGATCGAGATCAAGAAGGAGAAGGCCGGGTACGTGCTCAACTCGCTGCTCGTCCCGCTGCTGGACGCCGCCGGTGACCTGTTGGTCGACGGCATCGCGGAGCCGGAGATGATCGACAAGACCTGGCGGATCGGTACCGGTGCGCCGGCCGGCCCGTTCCAGATCTTCGACGTCGTGGGGCTGACCACCGCCTACAACATCGCGGCGGCGTCCGACGACCCGAAGCGTCAGGCGTTCGCGGCGCACCTCAAGGAGAACTTCCTCGACAAGGGCAAGCTCGGCGTCGCCACCGGCGAGGGCTTCTACAAGTACTCCTGAGCCGAGTACCCCGGAGCCTCAGGCGTCGCCGTAGACCGGGACGCGCGCACCGCTGATCGGCGTGGCGTCGTCGCTGAGCAGGAACGCGATCACCTTCGCGACCGCCTCGGTGCGCACCGCCTTCGCGGCCAGCTCCGGCGACATCCAGCTACGGTTGGCGGGCGTGTCCAGCACCGACGGCAGCACCGCGTTGACCCGAATGCCCGCCGGCCGCAGCTCGTCCGCCAGCAGCTCGGTGATCCGCACGACCGCCGCCTTGCTCGCCGCGTGCCCGACCGGTGCCTTGCCGGTGACCGCGGTCTTCGACCCGACGGTCACGATCGACGAGCCGCGCGGCATCCGGGCCGCGGCCTGCTGTGCGCTCCAGAGCAGCGTCGAGACGTTGCCCTCCCAGAGCCCGGTGAACGTGTGCTCGTCCAGGTCGGCGAGGCTGCCGGGCACGAACCCACCGGCGAGCGCGACCAGCCCGGACGGCGTCCCGAGATCGTCGACCTGCTTCCAGGCGTCGAGTACCGACGCCCGGTCGGCCAGGTCCACGCCGATCACACGGACGCCGTCCCGGGCGCCGACCTCGTCCAGCGGATCGCCGGCCCGGTCCATCGCCACGACCGTCCCGCCGCGTCCGGCCAGCTCGGCGAGCACCGCCCTTCCCAGCGCCCCGGCCGCTCCGGTGACGACGGCAATCCCGGTCATTTTGTCCTCCCCCAGACGTTGCTGTCCGAAGTGAGCCTACCGACGTGGTGGATGCCGACGATCGCCCCGTACGCTTCACTCCGCGTTCACCGGGGCGGCTGATGCTCGTGTCGGGAACGACGCGAACGAAGGAGACGACATGACGGCCGCCACTACCCGCAACCTGCCGCTGCCCGGCACGTACAACGTCCGGGACGCAGGCGGGTACGCCACCGCCGACGGCGGAACGGTGCGGTGGGGGCTGCTGATCCGCGCGGACGGCCTGGCCGGTCTGGACGACGCCGGCCGCGCGCGGCTCGTCGAGCTCGGCGTCCGGACCGTGATCGACCTGCGGGAGAACGCCGAGGTCGAGGTCGCACCGGATGCCCTCGGCGACACGCCGATCCGCTACCGGCACCTGCCCGCGTTCGCCGGCCTGGCCGCGGAGCGGGCACCCCGCAGCCTCGAAGAGGCGTACGACCTGATGGTGGACAACTGCGGCGACGCGCTCGCCGGGATCGTCGCCGCGCTCGCGGAGCCGGACGCGCTACCGGCGGTCGTCCACTGCACGGCGGGCAAGGACCGCACCGGGACGGTCATCGCGCTGGTGCACGCGCTGCTCGGCGTCTCGGCGGCCGACATCGAAGCGGACTACGCGGCCACCGCCGAGAACCTGTCGACCGGGTTCGCCGAGAAGATCCGGGCCACGATGCCGCACGGCGAGCACACCGACGCGATGCTCGCGGAGATGCTCGCGTGCCCGCCGGAGCTGATCCGGCACGCGCTCGACCGCATCGGCGACCCGGAGACGTACCTGCGGTCCCATGGCCTGCCCGCCGAGGCGATCACCGCGCTCCGGGCGGCCCTGGTCGAGGGTCGGCTCAGCGCGTAGGCTCCCGCACCCCCACGGGAGACCACGCTCACACCGGGGACATCGCGGCAACGCGCCGCGTTGTCCCCGGTGTCGTCTGTCGGGGGAATGGAGAAGATTCAGGCATGGCCGAGTGGCTACTGGTCTTGCTGGGTGTCGTGCTGGTGGCGGCGTGCGGTGTGTTCGTCGCCGCCGAGTTCGCGTTCGTGACCGTGGACCGCGGTGCGGTGGAGCGGGCCGGCGCCACCGGCGTGAACGCCGCACTCCGGACGCTCTCGACCCAGCTGTCCGGGGCCCAGGTCGGCATCACGATCACGAACCTCGCGGTCGGGTTCCTCGCCGAGCCGTCGATCGCGACGCTGCTCGAGGGACCGCTGGGCGCCGCCGGTCTCGGTGACGCCGCGGTCACCGGCGTGGCGGTCGCGGTCGCGCTGATCCTCTCGACGCTGGTCACGATGCTGTTCGGCGAGCTGGTGCCGAAGAACATCGCGATCGCCCGGCCGCTGGGGACGGCGATCGCGGTGGCGCCGCTGCAGCGTGGGTTCACCCGGGCGATGCTGCCGCTGATCCGGCTGCTCAACGGCATCGCGAACGCGATCCTGCGCCGGTTCGGCATCGAGCCGCAGGAGGAGCTGTCGTCGGCGCGGGCACCGGAGGAGCTGGCGTCGCTGGTCCGTCGGTCCGCCCAGCTCGGGACGCTGCCCGGCGAGACCGCTCAGCTGCTCGGCCGCACGCTCGGCCTGGGACGGCTGACCGCCGCGGACGTGATGACGCCGCGGAGCCGCCTGACCGTGGTCGGGGCGGACCAGCCGGTCCGCGCGGTGCTGACCGCGACCGGACGGACCGGGCACTCCCGGTTCCCGGTGGTGGGGGAGGACATCGACGACATCGTCGGGGTGGTCCACGCCAAGCACGCGGTGGCGGTGGCGCGGGATCAGCGGTCGACGGTGCCGGTGCGGGCCGCGATGCGGGCGCCGGTGTTCATCCCGACGACGGTGCCCGCCGACGACCTGCTGCCCCAGCTGCGCCGCGAAGGACTGCAAGTCGCGATCGTCGTCGACGAGTTCGGCGGTACCGAGGGCATCGTCACGCTCGAGGACCTGATCGAGGAGATCGTCGGCGAGGTGGCCGACGAGCACGACCGGTCGCAGCCGGCCGGGCTGCGACGTCGCCCGGACGGGAGCTGGCTGCTCTCCGGGCTGCTGCGGCCGGACGAGATCCGCGAGCGGACCGGGCTGCCGGTGCCGGACGGGCCGGAGTACGACACGCTCGGCGGGTACGTGACCGTACGGCTCGGTCGCCTGCCCCGGCTGGGCGACGCGGTGGAGGTCGACGGCGACGACGAGACGGGCTTCCGGATCGAGGTGGACCGGCTGGACGGTCGCCGCGTCGACCGCTTGCTGGTGTCCCCGACCGAGCCGCCAGGATCGCCGGCCGCGGCCGCGCCCGCGCCGGACGGCGACCGGACGGACGGCGCCGGGGCGGACGGCGCCGGGGCGGACGGCGCGGCCGGCCCGGACGACGCCCCGAGCGCCGGCGGGACGCCCTCCGACGAAGAGCGGGAAACGCGATGAGCGACTGGGCCGGGGTCGCGATCACTGTCGCCCTGCTGCTGGCGAACGCGTTCTTCGTCGCGGCGGAGTTCGCGCTGATCTCCGCACGCCGCACCACGATCGAGCCGCGCGCCACCGCCGGGTCCCGCACCGCCCGCATCACGCTCCGGGCGATGGAGAACGTCTCGCTGATGATGGCCGGTGCGCAGCTCGGCATCACGGTCTGCTCGCTGGCGCTCGGTGCGGTCGGCGAGCCGGCGATTGCCCACCTGATCGAGCGTCCGTTCTCCGCCCTCGGCATGCCCGACGACCTGCTGCACCCGGTGGCGTTCGCGATCGCGCTGTTCCTCGTCGTCAGCCTGCACGTGGTCATCGGCGAGATGGTGCCGAAGAACATCGCGCTGGCCGGCCCGGACCGGGCCGCGCTGCTGCTCGCCCCACCGCTGGTCGCGGTCGTGATCGCGCTCAAGCCGGTGATCGTCGGGCTCAACGCGATCGCCAACGCGGTGCTGCGGCTGCTGCGTGTCGTGCCGAAGGACGAGATCACCAGCGCGTTCACCCGGGACGAGGTCGCCGACCTGATCACCGAGTCCCGGAAGGCCGGGTTGCTGGAGCCGGCCGAGCACACGCTGCTGACCCGCGCCCTGACGCTGGACGAACGCACGGTGGGGCGGGTCGCGCTGCCGCTGACGTCGCTGGTCACCGTCGAGCGCACGGCGACGCTCGAACAGGTCGAGGACCTCGCCGCGCGCACCGGCTACTCGCGGTTCCCGGTCGTCGACGGGCACGGCGCGCCGATCGGCTACCTGCACCTCAAGGACGTCGTCATCGACACGGTGACCGACGGTGTCCCGTACACCGCGACGATCCCGGACGACATCGTCCGGCCACTGCCCACCGTGCGCCCGGACGCGACGCTCCGGGAGGGCATCGCCGCGATGCGGCACAGCGGGGCACACCTGGCGAAGCTGCCCGACGGCGACGCGCTGGTAGCGCTCGAGGACATGCTCGAGGAGCTGGTAGGAGAAATCCACGACAGCGCCCACGCGTAGCGTGCTACCCAACCGTCCCGTGGAGGAGCCCGTGTCTGTTCTGTCTGCTTTAGTGGCCGCGTTGGGATCCGCCGACGTCGAGGTCGTCGACCTCACCGCTCCGCTCAGCCCGTCGACGCCGGTGCTGCAGTTGCCGCCGCCGTTCGCGAACACGATCCCGCTCAGCCTGGAGACCGTGAGCGCGTTCGACGACGCGGGCCCGGCCTGGCGGTGGAACAACATCCACACCGGCGAGCACACCGGCACCCACCTGGACGCGCCCGCGCACTGGATCACCGGCCGCGACGGCGAGACCGTCGACGTGATCCCGCCGTCGAAGCTGGTCGCACCGGTCGTCGTCATCGACGTCCGCGCGCAGGTCGCCGCGAACCCCGACTTCCTGCTCGAACCCGAGCACGTGACGGCGTGGGAGGCCCACCACGGCCGAGTGCCGGACGGCGCCTGGCTGCTGCTGCAGACCGGCTGGAGCGCCCGCCAGGACGACGCCGCTGCGTTCCTCAACGCCGACCAGAACGGCCCGCACACCCCTGGCCCGTCGGCGGAGGCGGCCCGGTGGCTGGCGTCCGAGCGCACGATCGCCGGGTTCGGCGTCGAGACCGTCGGCATCGACGCCGGTGCCGCGGGCGGGTTCGAGCCGCCGTTCCCCGCCCACCACTACCTGCTCGAGGCCGGCAGCTACGGCCTGACCCAGCTGCGCAACCTGGAGCGGCTGCCCGCCACCGGCGCGGTGCTGGTCGTCAGCCCGCTGCCGATCGTCGGCGGCACCGGCAGCCCGAGCCGGGTGTTCGCGCTGGTCGAGAAGTGAGCACCGTTGCCGAGGTCGTCGGGACGCTGGTGGCCCGCCTCGGCGCCGGGCACGCGTTCGGCGTCGTCGGCAGCGGCAACTTCCACGTCACCAACGCCCTGACAAACGCCGGGGTCGAGTTCGTCGCGACCCGCCACGAGGGTGGCGCCGCGACGATGGCCGACGCCTACGCGCGTACGTCCGGCCGCGTCGGCGTCCTCACGCTGCACCAGGGCTGCGGCCTGACCAACGCGATGACCGGCATCACCGAGGCGGCGAAGTCCCGCACGCCGCTGCTGGTGCTCACCGCGGACACCGCGGCGTCGGCGGTTCGCTCGAACTTCCGCATCGACCAGAACGCGCTGGCCGCGAGCGTCGGCGCGGTGCCGGAGCGGGTGTACGGCGCGGACACCGTCGTCGAGGACGTCGTCCGGGCCTGGCGCACTGCCCGCGATGGCCGGCGGACCGTCGTCCTCAACCTGCCGTTGGACGTGCAGGGGCACGAAGCAGAACCCGGCGACGTACCGGACGTGGCAGCCCCGGTCCCCGTGCGGCCGGGGGGCGCGGCCGTCGAGGCGCTGACCGCGGCGCTCGACGCCGCGCAGCGGCCGGTGTTCCTCGGCGGCCGGGGCGCCCGCGGCCACGGCCCGGTTCTGCGGGAACTCGCCGCGCGGACCGGTGCGCTGCTCGCCACGTCCGCGGTGGCCAACGGCCTGTTCGCGGGTGACCCGTTCGACCTCGGGATCTCCGGCGGGTTCTCCACTCCGGTCACTGCCGAGCTGATCCGCGGTGCCGACCTGCTGGTCGGCTGGGGTTGTTCACTCACGATGTGGACGCTGCGCCACGGCCGGTTGATCGGTGAGGGCACCCGCCTGATCCAGATCGACGACGAGGCGGACGCCCTGGGAGCGAACCGCCGCATCGACCTGGGCGTGCACGGGGACGTGGGGGAGACGGCCGCCGCTGTCCTGGCCGCCGTCGACGCGCGGACCGGGTACCGCAGGCCCGAGGTGGCCGCGCGCCTGGCCGCAGGTCCCGGCTGGGGCACGTTCGACCTGTCCACCGCCGACCGGATCGACCCGCGCGAGCTCTCGCTGGAGCTGGACCGGCTGCTCCCGGCGGAGCGCACGGTGGCGGTGGACTCCGGCAACTTCATGGGCTACCCGGCCGCATTCTGGAACGTGCCGGACGAGGCGGGTTTCTGCTTCACCCAGGCGTTCCAGTCGATCGGGCTGGGGCTGGCCACCGCGGTCGGCGCCGCGCTGGCCCGCCCGGACCGGCTCACCGTGCTCGGCACCGGCGACGGTGGCCTGCTGATGGCCGCCGCCGAGCTGGACACCGTGGCCCGGCTCGGCTTGCCGCTGCTGATCGTGGTGTACGACGACGCCGCGTACGGCGCCGAGATCCACCACTTCGGCGCCGAGGCGGACCTCTCGGCGGTGACGTTTCCGGACACCGACATCGCGGCGATCGCCCGCGGGTACGGGTTGCAGGCGGCCACCGTGCGCACGGTCGGTGACCTGGACGTGGTGCGCTCCTGGGATCGGCGTACGGCGCTGCTGCTCGACGCGAAGATCGCGAACGACGGCGGTTCCTGGTGGCTGGCCGAGGCGTTCCGCGGCCACTAGTTCGGGAGATCGGGGCCGGGCGTGATCCCGAACAGGAATCGCGCCAGTTCCTCGGTGGAGAGCCCGAGCGAGTCCGCCGCGGACACCGCGATCGACCGGCCCTCGCCGAGCGACACGCTCAAGACCTGGCGCTTCGGATAACCCGACCGGTAGCTCTGCACGGTTCGTCCGTCGACGGTCAGCGCGGTATGGATGTCGGTGTTCGCGCCGACGCTCTGCGCGGCGGTGTCCCCGCCTCCGGCCACGACGACGATCGGAGCCCGCGGCAGATCCCACTGCATGCCTCCGTACGGCCGGTTGGTGGAGGCGGCGGGTGAGGCGGGATCGACCAGCTGCACCCCGGCGGCATCGGAGGAGTGCTCGAGGCTGCCGAACGTGAGGCCCGCCGGCAACGCGGGGAAGCGCAACAGGTCCTCCACCGGCGTCGGGCGGTCGACGAGTCCGCCGGCGATCGTGCGGAGGTCGGCCTCGGTCACCGCGGGGTCGGCGCTGCTGTCATCCCCCCGGTACGCCTCGATGCGGACCCACTGTCCGGGACGGCGCGCGAACGTCAGCTCGGAGTACGCGCCCCAGTAGCTCTGGTGCTCGGCGTCCGGCCAGTCCGGTCGGTGCGGGACGACCGAGAGCGTGGCCGGAGTCCCGGCGAGGTCGATCGTCCGGGTGGTCGCGTACTGCCTCCAGGATCCCTGGTTGGTTCGCTCCGTCAGCTCGACGGTGCTCACCTGCACCTCCACCGTCGCCGGGGGGCTGACCCTGGTGGTGGTGAGCGTCCAGCTGCGGACGGAGTCCAGCGTCACGGTGGGACGAGAGGAGAACCCGTCCGGGAGTCGGCCGAGGCTGACCGGCGAGGCCGGTGCGGTGAGGCCCTTCGGCGAGGGCGAAGCGGTGGCGCTCGGGGAGGCGCTCGGGCGCTCGGTGGGGACCAGGCGGTCGTCGTCGCGCTCCACCGACCAGGCCACGGAGGCCGCGATCAGCATCACGAGGGCGACGGCGAGGCTCGCGACGGCCCGCCTCCGAGTGCGGTGGCGCCGTACCGTGCGGTGGACACCGTCGAGCAGCCCGGGCGCCTCGGGGACATCGTGGGCTCGCTCCGCCAGCATCGTCCGCATCAGGGCGTCGATCTCGTTCATCGGGCCTCCCCTCGCACGGGCGTGATCGTGGCGCGCAGCCGGGCCAGACCCCGGCTGGCGTGGCTGCGTACGGTCGTCACCGAGCACCCGACCAGGCGGCTGATCTCGGCGTCGTCCAGGTCCTCGTAGAACCGCAGCACGAGGACCGCGCGCTGCTGGCGCGGTAACTCCTCCAGCGCGTGCCAGAGCGAGTCACGCTGCGCGAACTCCTCGGCGTGGTCGCTGCCCGGTGCGAACGCCTCGGGCGCCGCCGCCACCGGCGTCTCGGTCGACGACCGGCGCCGCCGCCAGGACAGGTACTGCCGCAGGATCGCCTTCTGCACGTACGCGGTGGGACGCTCGGCGTCGGCGATCCTCGACCACCGCCCGTGCACCTTCGCCAGCGCTTCCTGGAGGACGTCCTCGGCGAGGTGGTAGTCGCCGGTCAGCAAGTACGCGAACCGCAGCAGCGCGGTGCCGCGCGCAGCGACGTACTCGTCGAACCCCGTGGTCGACACTCAGGCCCCTCTCGTCCGCCGTCCCCATGTAGACGCGGCGGGAGCGGGTTTCGTGGAGGAGCCTAGAGCTGCAAATTCGGGACGAACGCGCGGATCAGGTCGGCGAGCTGCACCGGGCAGTCGCTCTGCACCGCGTGTCCGGCGCCCGCCACCACCTCGACCCGCAGGGCCGGCAGCCGCCGCCGCGCCTCGGCGACGTCCGCCTCGGACACGAACCCGGACTCCGCGCCGCGCACCAGCATCGTCGGCATCGTCAGCGACGCCAGGTCCTCCCAGAGCACCGCGCTCGCGTCGGTGAGATCGCCGACGAAGCGGTCGTAGCGCCACGTCCACCGGCCATCGGCCAGCTGCTTCGTGTTGTGGACGACGCCCCGCCGGACCGCCGTGGCCGGACGCCGTGGCGACGCGGCCACCGCGGCGTCCACCACCTCGTCGAGCGTCGCAAAGGTCCGCGGACCGCGGGTCAGCGCCACCGCGCCCCGCTGCCGGTCGGTCATCCGGGTGAACGCCTCCGGCGAGCCGGGCGTCGCGTCCACGATCACCGCGCGCCGCACCAGGTCGGGGCGGGCCGCCGCCAGCCGGACCGTGGTGAGCCCGCCGAGCGACATCCCCACCACCGCCCTCGCATCGGGCGCCAGCCGCTCGGCCACCACCGCGACCGCGACCGCGTTCCGCGCCGGTCCGTAGTCCCGGTCGTCGCGCCACGACGAGTGCCCGTGGCCGGGTAGGTCGATCGCGATCGCCGGGCGGCCGAGGTGCAGCGCGACCAGGTCCCAGGTGTGCGCGTTCTGGCCACCGCCGTGCAGGAAGATCAGCTCCGGCGGGCCCGTGCCCCAGCGCAGCACGCTGACCTCGCGGCCGGGGGAGACCTCCACCGCGGTGCGGGTGACCCGCGGGATGCGGTCGTGCGGTAAGCCGAGCTCGTCCGCGACCTCGGTCAGGAACCCGAATTCGTCCACCGTTCGAGCGTAGGCGTCTCGCGCACTCGGGGCGGGCGCTTGCCGCTTCGGGCTGTGGACCTGGGAGTATGCCCTCATGACCAGCGCCGGAACGGTGCCGCGCTCGTGAGCGCGGCCGAGCGGGCCGTCACCACCCGCGCGCTGCGCCTGCTCGGTGCGTTCGACACCGACCACCCGCGGCTCCGCCTGTCCGCGATGGCCCGGCGCAGCGGATTACCGCTGAGCACCGCTCACCGGCTGGTCGCCGAGCTCGAACAGTGGGGCGCGGTCGACCGCGAGCCGGACGGCGCCTACGTCGTCGGGCGGCGGATCTGGCAGCTCGCGCTGCTCGCCCCGATCCACGGTGAGCTGCGGGAGATCGCGATGCCGTTCCTCGAGGACGTCCACCGCGCCACCGGCGAGAACGTGCACCTGGCGATCCGGGACGGAACGCACTCGCTGTACATCGAGCGGATCTGGAGCAGCGCGTCGGTGCCGCTGGAGAGCCGGGTCGGGCGTCGGCTGCCGCTGCACGCGACCGCGGCGGGCAAGGCGTTGCTCGCGGCGGCGCCCGCGGCCGTGGTCGACGCCGTCCTCGGCGCGCCGGAGCGGCTGACGCCACGGACGCTCACCGATCCGGCGGCGATCCGCCGTGACCTGGCCGACGTCCGGGCCCGCGGGTACGCGTTCAGCTCCGGGGAGGCGACGCCGGGCACCTGGTCGGTCGCGGTCGGCGTCCCCGGGCCGGTGCGGACGACGCTGGCGTCGCTCGCCGTGGTCGCAGGCGGTCCGGGCGAACCGACCTCGGATCAGGTCACCGCCTCGGCGGCGACCGTGCGGCAGCTCGCCGCCGTGCTGATGGTCGCCGCCGCCGCACTCGGCCGCGAACTGCAGCGCACCCACCGCTAACGGCGGACGCGGTAGCGGAGGTGGGTGGCCTCCGGTGTGTCGATGACCCGCACGACGTCGAGTTCGAGTCGTGACGGCAACACCTCGAACAGCCGCCGGCCGCCGCCGAAGAGCACCGGGATCTGGTGGATCTGCAACTCGTCCAGGACACCGGCCGCCAGCGCCCGCTGCGCGGTGTAGGCGCCGTGCACGAGGACGTCCTTGTCGCCGGCGGCGTCCTTCGCCCGTGCCATCGCGTCGGCGATCCCGTCGGTCACATAGCTCACCAGCGGGTACCTCGAGACCGACGGGTCCGCCGGCCGGTGGCTCACCACGAGAATGGGCACGCCGCCGTGGTCGCCGTTCCAGTGGCCGGACTGCTCGGCTGTGCGCCGGCCGGACAGGACCGCACCGACCGCGTTCATCTCGTCGATCACCGCGCCGGCCGGACCGGGCGGCCGGGCGAACTCCCCGGCCAGGGTGTAGCTCCACGCATGCAGCCGCATGAAGCCGTCACCGCCAGGATTGGCCGGTTCGTCGTTCGGACCGGCGATGTACCCGTCGAGCGACATCGACATGAACAGCACGGACGTGGCCATGGGCCAACTCCTCTCCTCACTGGCGTGGCACGGGCGCCGCGCCTGCTGTCCTCACCACGAAGGAGCGCAGCCGGGTACGACATCGACCGAGAAATCGGCTTGGTGGCCCGGTGAGCATGGATCCATGGAGCTGTCCGCGCCGATCCGGGCGTACTACGAGCAGGGCGGCGAGCTGAACCGGCTCGACCTCGCCAACGGCAGACTGGAATTCCTCCGTACCCGCGACGTCCTGCGGCGCGTCCTGCCGCAGGCACCGGCGCGCATACTCGACGTCGGCGGCGCCACCGGCGCGCACGCACGCTGGCTCACCGCCGACGGCTACCACGTCCGTGTGGTGGATCCGGTCCCGTTGCACGTGGCTCACGCCGCGACGATTCCCGGCGTGGACGCCGTCCGCGGCGACGCGCGGCGGCTGGACGAGCCCGACGCCACGTACCAGGCCACGCTCCTGCTCGGCCCGCTGTACCACCTGACCGACCGTGCGGATCGGCTGGCGGCGCTCCGCGAGGCCGTCCGGGTCACCGCACCCGGCGGTGTCGTGGCCGCCGCGACGATCTCCCGGCACGTGGGACTCTTCGACGCGCTGCGCCGGGGCCGCTACCTGCAGCCCGAAATCCGCGCGTTCATCGACGAGGAAGTCGCAACCGGCGTGTACGACCCGCAAGGCCGGGACCTCTTCACGCTCGCCTACTTTCACCACGCCGACGAGATCACTGCGGAGTTCGCCGAGGCCGGGCTGGCCGGCGCCACCCGTTACGCGCTGGAGAGCGCGGCCTGGCTGTTCGCGGACGCCGACGGGTGGCTGGACGACGACGAGCGCACCGCGCACCTGCTGGCGGCGCTGCGCACCGTCGAGCGGGACGAGTCAATGCTCGGGATCAGCTCACACGTGCTGACCGTGGCAACCGTCGGTTAGCTCAGGCCTGGACGATCGCGAACTCGACGACGGCGAGCTCCTGGCGTTCGTCCCCCTCGAGGCGCAGCACGGTCAGGCGGTGCAGTCCCCATTCGACGAACGTGATGTCGGTCAGCTCGATGACTCGGGGCTCGTGGATCGGCGTGCCCGGAATCTGGTGAATCGTGTTCGCGGTGAATGGGTGGTCGACGTGGCCCAGCGCCTTCGTCGGCCCCTCGATCTCGATGCGGATCAGCGGGGTCCGGTCGACCTCGTCGGGCTCCACACCGAATACGGCGGCGAACGTCACGTTGTGCGTAGCAGGCAGCCCGGGAAGCTTGGCCCACTCCCAGCCCGCCCCCTCCACGTACAACAGCCCGGCTTCCACGTGGGCTGAATGCGCGACCATCGCCGCCACTGCTCGCATCGATCGTGTCCCCTCGACCCAGTTCCCATGCCTGCGTGCGCTATCCAGGGGTCGCGGCACTGAGCGCAACGCAGCGAGGCCCCCTTGCTGCGGCACTCCGTACCGGTGGAGGTGGGGCGCGTGACCTCCTCGGCGAAGCCCGCATTTACCATCGCGGCTCCGACCGGCATGAATCGACCGCAGGGGGAATACGATACCGGTCCCTGTTCGACGCAGGCAGCGTCCCCTCCCGCGGCCGGTCGCCGTCTACCGGCGGGTCATCCGGCAGGGCGCCGAAGACCTCAACCAGCGCCAGCCGGCCACCCGTTCCGCCGGGGCGCCCGCATGCACTTCAGTCGCCTTGCTCCGTCGCCTCTGAGCCGATAGACGGATTGCTCCACGCTTATCGGCGCGCGGCCTCGGCGGCGATCGTTCGGCGTAGATAGGTTTCGAGCTTGTCGCCCCAAGCGTCCTGATCTGCTGCGTCCTCGTACCGGTCAGTCAGCTCGATGAGCCTCGCCGCGTCCGGCGGATCGGCAGAGGTCTGAATCGCCTCGGACAGGGCTTCCGCCATCCGCGTCGCGCCGATCTCCCACAGCGCCTCGAGGGCCTGTTCGGCGTGCCGACCGTGCGAGTTGGTGAAATAGGCGACCAAGGAGCCTTGGGCGATTTCGAAGTCCAGCCAGTCCAGAAGAAACAGCACCCGCAGTGGCGGTGGGAGCGCGGCGAGCAGTTCGGTCTGTTGCTCTATGGACAGCTCCGAGGTCAAGACCTGCAGTTCCGTCAACAGGACCTTTTGCTGGGTAGCGGACGGCATCTCGCTGAGCCGTCGCCAGTCCACCGTCACCGACCGATCATGCCATCGCGTCGATCGAGGCGATCCGCTGCGGCTGGGTACGGTGGGCGGGTGGATCCGTTCGGGCTGGTCGGGGCGTGGACGCTGGCCCGCAGGGTCGTCGACCGAACGGCCGACTCCTACGGTTCGGTGACCGGCGAGCTGGTCGTCACCGCCGACGGGGACGGCGTCCGGCTCGCCGAGAGCGGCGTCCTGCACTGGCAGGGCGGGCGGTACCCGGTCACCAGGGTGTCGCTGCTGCGGCCGCTCAACGGCGAGTGGTGGATGTTCTTCGACGACGGACGGCCGTTCCACCCGTGGCGCCCGGGTTCGCCGGTGGTGCACCCGTGCGGCGCGGACACCTACCGGGGACTGGTGGCGCTCGACCGCGACGGCACCCGCCTGCGGACGCTCTGGGATGTCCACGGTCCGGCGAAGGACCAGCGTCTGATCACCCGCTTCACCCGCCACTAAACCGGCGCGCCGCACCGCGTCGATGATCCTGAGCAGGCAAGATGCCGGGAGACTCGGACGGTGAAGGTGGTCGACGATGACAACTCGTGACGTCGCGGTCGTGCGGGCCGAGACGCGCCCAGCGACGCCGGCGCCCGAGCGCGGGTACGCGGTCGGGGTCACGCTCGGCGGCCAGCTCCCCTCCGACGTCGCGGGGTACGCCCGGGCCGCGGTGCGCGCCGCGATCGGTCACCGGCGAGACCCGATCCTGCGGGCCGACCTGCGGATCGTGCGGTACGCCGACCCGGCGCTGCCTCGCCCCGTGGCGTCCTACGCGACCGTCAACGTGAACGGCACGCGGGTTCGCGTCCACACGACTGCGAGAACCCCGTACGAGGGGTTGGACGAGCTCCGGCAGGAGCTCACCGCGGCGTTCGAGCGCCTCGACCGAAACCGCCGCGAGGACGCGCACCGCCGACCGCCGACCGCGGGCCTGCCGGCCGCACCGCGGATCCGGGTGCCGGGCGTGGTGTCCGGCGGCTGCACGATCGACGAGGCGATCGCCGTGCTCGACCTGCTGGACCGCAACTTCGAGCTGTTCCGGGACGTCGGAACCGGCGAGGACACGCTGCTCCACCGAGCCGGGCCGACCGGCTACCGGCTCGTACAGGCACGGCGGCAACCGCTGGGTGCCCGCCCGTCGACCCCGGTGTCGATCGCCGGGGACCCCGCGCTGCGGCTGAGCGTCGAGGTGGCCGCCGTGCGGCTGGCGCGCAGCGAGCAGCCGTTCGTGTTCTTCACCGACGTGGCGACCGGCCGCGGCACCGTGCTGTACGTCCGACGGGACGGGGACTACGGCGTCGTGACGCTGGCCTAACGCTCGGCCCGCTCGGCGGTTTCCCGGGGATCGTCGAAGCGGCGGACCTCTCCGCGTTCGGTCTGCGTGTGGTGCTGCTGGGTGTAGAACCGCACCTCGTGGCCGTCGGGGTCGTGCAGCAGCGGGAGGATCCAGCCGAGGCCGGCCCGGTGCACCCCGGCGTGGTCCTCGCCGAGCGCGGTCAGCCGCTCACCGAGTTGCTCGATCGTCTCGCGGTCGGGCACACCGATCGCGAAGTAGTCGAAGCCGGCCGCCGCGGCCGCCCGTTCCGGGTCGAGTCGTAGCGCGAGGCTCGGCCCGCCGTTCGGATGGCTGAGCCCGACGCCCATCAGCGTGCCCTGCTCGACGAACTCGGTCTGCAGCTCGTAACCGAGGCGGCTCTCGTACCAGGCACGTGATCGGGCCAGATCGGACACCGGGAGTTTCAGGTGGTGAACACCCGCCAGGGCCGGTGCCTCGTCGTGTGCCATCGGTGATCCCCCCTCGTCGGCGGCCCCCATGATCGCGCGCTGTGCGTCCGGCGCGATACCCCCGGCCCAGGGGCTAGCGAGGGCCGGTTCGGGCCGGGAACATGACGTGATGGAAGCCGATCGTCACCGCGCGCATCGACGCGGACGGTGGGGTGCGATCGCGGCTCTTACGGTGGCTGCGGGCGGCTTCGTCCTGATCGTGATGTCGATCGTCGTGGTGGGACACGACAAGTCGCTCAGCATCGGCGACTGGACGTCGGCGCTCTCGGTCGTCCTGGCCTACGCGGTGGCGGCGACGCCGCTGGCGTCGCGCGCGGTCAAGTCCGTCCGCACGCCGACCGCCGCGACCGAGGTGCTCCCGCTCCTGCGGCGCCTGGTGCGCACACAGTGGTCTGCCGAGGCAGCGGCCCGGCAACTCCGGCAGCCGAGGCCGGTGCGGCTGCGGTGGCAGCCGACGGCCCGGCCGGTTCAAGGGGGGCCGGCGGCGTCGGAGTACGAAGGTCACCTGGTTCAGGATCTGGACGATCACCGGCCGGCGGCAGCCGCGCTCACCGAGGCGTTCGACCGGAGCCCGGGGCGCCCGCTGGTGATCCTCGGCGAACCGGGGGCGGGCAAGACCAGCCTGGTCGTCCTGTTCGTCCTCGCCGCCGTCGAATCACAGCCGTCGGACGGCTACGTGCCGGTCGTGCTGTCCGCGTCGGCCTGGAACCCCGCCCGGCCCGCGCTCACGTGGGCCGCCCACCGCATCGGGTTCGAGTACCCCCAACTCGACCGTGCGGGCGAGGAGCTGACCGACGCGCTCGCCGAGCGGCGGGTGATTCCGGTGATCGACGGCTTGGACGAGATG
This sequence comes from Cryptosporangium aurantiacum, assembly GCF_900143005.1. Classification (NCBI taxonomy): domain Bacteria; kingdom Bacillati; phylum Actinomycetota; class Actinomycetes; order Cryptosporangiales; family Cryptosporangiaceae; genus Cryptosporangium; species Cryptosporangium aurantiacum. The sequence continues at coordinate 79,307 of NZ_FRCS01000019.1, read as the reverse complement.
CCGGCGGCGTGGCGGGCGGAGGCGCTGAAGCGGCTGGACGAGGCGGTCGGCGTCGGTGCGTGGTTCGTGCTGACGTGCCGGAGCGCGGAGTTCGAACAGGTCGTCGGGGAGGCCGGAGCGCTGTCCCGTGCCGCGGTCGTGGAGATCGAGCCGATCGCCGTCGAGGACGCGGCCATCTATCTGACCGAACGCGAGACCACGAGCAGCCGGCGCTGGGAACCGGTGCTGGACGCGATGCGGGCAGCGCCCGACGGGCCGCTGGCCGAGGCGCTCTCGACGCCGCTGATGATCGGCCTGGCGCGGCGGGTCTACCAGCGGTCGTCCAGCAGGCCCGAAGAACTCACCGAGTTCGATTCCGCGACGGCGATCCAGACGCACCTGCTCACGCAGTTCCTTCCCGCGCTCTATCCGGACGCTCACGAGCGGGCCGACGTCGAACGCTGGCTCGCGTTCCTGGCCCACCACTCCCGTGACCGCCTCCGGGACCCCGACCTCGAGTGGTGGTGGCTGGCCCGCGCGTTGCCCCGGCCGTTACTCACCGCCGCGGTGGCGCTGACCGTGCTTCCGCCGACCGCGCTCGGTCTCGGCCTTCTCGTGTACTTCCCGATTACTTCGTACGACACGACCCGATCCCTCCTGATCGACGCCGTCCTCGGTCTGTCCGCGACGGCGTTGACCACCGCAGTGGTGCTCGGCCGGCGCGCGGCGGCGACGGCCCACGCACCGGTGGCGGCGCCCCGTCGGCGGTTCGTTCCCGCCGTCCTCACCGGGTTCCTGCGCGACTGCGGCACTGCCGCACTCTCGCTCGCCGCCGTCCTGCTGGTCGTCGCGATCGTCCTGCTCGGGCTGCTGGTCGCCGCCCCGTCCGCCGCGGGCTACCTGCTCGCCTGGCCCTCGCGCGTCTGGGACGGCGGTGACGGCGCGGACGTGATGGCCGGCTGGGTCGTCGGATTCTCCGCGGTCCTGCTGCTGATGAACGTGCTGAGCGCAGCGCGGCGCTCGGTGGTGCGCTCCCGGGGGCCACGGCTGCGGGATCTGGCTCCCAGCCTCGCTGTCGGTCTCTCGGTCGGGCTGATGCTGGGGGCCGCCGTCCTGGCCGTGTCCCTACTCTTCGGCGATTACGAGTTCAACGCCCTGATGATCGTTGAACTCATACTGGTCGGCACCGTGGTCGGGCTCCCGGTCGGCCTGGCCCGATGGTTGACGTCCGCCCCGGACGAGGGGGATGCCACGGCCTCGCCGGAGCAACTCGTGCGGACGGAGCGGCGGTGGCTGCTGGTCGCGGCGCTGGTCGTCGCCGCCTACCTCGGACTCACTGTCTGGCTCCTCTCCGGGGACCGGCCGACCGCGGCCGGAATCGCGTTGAGCGCGGCGACGCTCGTCGTGTTCGGCTCGGGCTCGCCCTGGCCGCCGTACCTGGTGGCGCGGCTCTGGCTGGCCGCCTCCGGGCGCTTGCCGTGGCGCCTGATGCGTTTCCTCCGCCAGGCCTACGCGGCCGGGGTGCTCCGGTCGGCGGGCTCGGCGTATCAGTTCCGCCACGACCTGCTGCGGAACTACCTCGCCGACGCCTGGACGCCACGGAAGTCGGCCAGGTCCGGGCCGCCCTGACGCCGGAGTTCGGCCGCGATCGTCTCCGGCGCCGTGTAGTACCCCACGAGGTACCCGCGGCAGGACAGCCGCAGCCGGGGGACGCCGTCGAGCACCACCGGCTCGATCGCCCACTCACCGCAACAGGAGCACACCACGCTTCCAACCTGCGCGGTTACGGTTGCAGGCCACTCGTCCGCAGGGTGGAATTCAGGTGCGACGCTGGACCGCATGTCCCCACGACCGGCGACCCTCCGCCTCGCCACCCTCAACGTCTGCGGACTGCCGCCGGTGCTCTCCCGCCTCCCACCGCTCGAGGACCGCGCCGCCGAGATCGGCAAGCGGATCGAGGCGTCGAACCTCGACGTGTTCAACCTGCAGGAAGTCTGGGGCGGCCGGTCGCTGGCGACGCTCCGCAACCACCTGCCGTCGTTCCCGTTCGTGGCCTGGCAGCGGGCGGTGCACGGCGGGCCGGCGGGCGGCCTCGTCACGTTCTCCCGGCACCCGCTCGGCGAACCGCGTTTCCGTTCGTTCGGCGGCACCGCGCCGCGCACCAGCAGCATCGCGTTCCGGGCCCAGCGCGCGATCAACGCCAGGCGGCAGGGCATGCTCAGCGTCCCGATCACCGGGTGGGGCGTGGTCGTCGGCAACGTGCACCTGACCGCGAACAAGGACGGCGACTGGTCGCCCGGCAACCGGTACTTCGTGTTCCACCGCGACCAGCTCGTCGTCCTGCACGAATTCATGGGCGGCGCCCGCACGCCGGAGACCGAGCTGACGGTCGTCAGCGGTGACTTCAACATCGCGTCCGACTCGGCGCTCTACACGCTGATCACCGACGACGGGGCCTGGCGCGATCCGTTCGCCGGGCGCGACATCGCGACCTACCACCCGGCCTTCCTCCCCGCGGGCGCGACCGGTCACCGGATCGACTACGTCCTGCTCTCCGGCGACGAGACCCGGTTTCCGGTGCTGGACTCCGAGACGCTGTTCGCCGAGCAGTTGACGACGGCCGCCGGCACGAAGATTTGGGCCACCGACCACGTCGGCCTCACCGTGCGGATCGCGCTGTCACAAACCGGCGAGGTGTCCGGTCCTAGCTAGTGAACAACACCCTCGGGAAGGACACACCATGAAGATCGTCGTCATCGGCGGCACCGGACTGATCGGCTCGAAGCTGGTGGCCATCCTGACCGCCCAGGGACACGAGGCCGTTCCGGCCTCCCCGAACAGCGGGGTCAACACGTTGACCGGCGAAGGGCTGGCCGAGGTGCTAACCGGCGCCGACGTCGTGGTCGACGTCTCCAACTCGCCCTCGTTCGACGACGCCGCGGTCCTGGAGTTCTTCCAGACCTCCACCCGCAACCTGCTGGACGCCGAGGGCACGGCCGGTGTGGGGCACCACGTCGCGCTCTCGGTCGTCGGCACGCAGCGGATGTCGGCCAGCGGCTACATGCGGGCCAAGATCGCGCAGGAGGAGCTGATCAGCGAGTCGGCGATCCCGTTCTCGATCGTCCACGCCACGCAGTTCTTCGAGTTCATCGGGCGGATCGCGGACTCCGGGACACGCGCGGACGGCGTCCACCTGCCGCCGGTGTCGTTCCAGCCGATCGCCGCGGCGGACGTGTCCGCCGCCCTGGCGGAGGTGGCCGTCGGCACGCCGGTGAAGGGGATCGTCGAGGTGGGCGGTCCGGAGAAGTTCCGGCTGGACGAGCTGGTCCGGACCGTGCTGGCGCAGCGCTCGGACCCGCGGACGGTCGTTACCGACGAGGCGGCCGAGTACTTCGGGTCGCCGGTCGAGGACGACACGCTGGTTCCGGGCGAGGGCGCGGTGCTCGGCACGGTGACGCTCGCCGAGTGGACCGCGCAGCAGCCCGCGCGCTGACGCTCGCCGAACGCGGATCGGTCCTGCTCTCACAGGCTCGATCCGCGTTCGTCGGCCGCTCCGCGCCGCTCGTCAGGGCACCAGGCGTGAGCGGCGGGAACGGGACGCGAGCCAGCTGTAGAGCAGCAGACCGCCGTTGGTCTCGAAACCGGCCGAGCCCGGCTGGAGCGACGTGTCCGCGGCGCGGCTCCACCCCCGCGGGTGCCCGTCGACGTCCTCGTCGAGATAGTCGGCGAACACCGCGGACAGGGTCTGAGCGACCTCCACGTAGACGTCGTGCCCGGCGACCCACGCCCCGAGGACGCGCGCGATCGCACCAACGGCCGCCGAATCGAACCGCGCACCCCCGGTACCGGCCGCCGCACCGCCGAGCAGCATCGTCAGGTGGGCGGCTTCCCAGGACTCCTCGGCGCCGGCGACCAGCGTCCGCCGTGCGGTGTCGGAGTCGGCGCGTGCGGTGGCCTGCCGCTGGACCTGTTCCAACGCGATCAGCAACGAAACGGCGGCCCTGTCCCCGGCGTCCCGGAACGCTCTCAACAACGCGCGCCGGTCCGCGTCGGGAACCGGGACCACCGGCCGGATCGGGCCGCGGGTCGTCGTGAGCTCGGCGTAGCTGACCGCGACGGGTAATCCGCGGGTGAACCCGAAATCGGGCGCGTACCCACCGGTGGTGCCGGTGGCCAGCCGCCATCCCTGGTTCTGCGCGTCGACGACCCGGTAGGGCTGTTTCTGCTGGTCCATCGGTGTGGTCAGGTCACTCCTCCCCGTACTCGGGTGCGATTATCGGACGAGCGCACCCGCTGTTCCGGAGTATGAGAGAACACTCAGCTTCGCTCGGTACGCTCGAGGCGACGGAGGTGACCCGTGGCTGAGCTCCTCGCTGATCTGTTCGTCTCGGTCGACGGGTTCGCCGCGGGCGAGGACGTCGGCCCGTTCTTCGGCTACCACGGCCCCGACCTCGAAGCCTGGATCACCACCGAATCCGAACGCGCCCACACGCTCCTGATGGGACGGGTCACCTTCGAGTTGATGGCCGGCATGTCCGCCGCGGCCACCGACCCCGCGAGCCTGCGGATGACCGCCCTGCCCAAGGTCGTGGTCTCCGGTCGGCTCCGCGAACCGCTCGACTGGGCGAACTCCCGGGTCCTGAGCGGCGACCTCGCCGAGGGGATCGCGGCGCTCAAGCGGGACTCCACCGGCCCGGTGCGGACGATCGGCAGCCTCACGCTGGTGCGGAGCCTGCTCACGCTCGGGCTGGTCGACCAGCTACGCCTGATGGTCTTCCCGCTCACGCTCGGCACGGACGGCCGCGAGCCCGCCTACCTCCGCTACCCGCGCGCCGGGATGCGGCTGGCCGGGACGACAGTGCTCGACGACCGGCTCGTCCTGCTCACGTACCGCCCGTAGGGGCTACTCCCGGGGCCGGCCGGCGAGCATGATGGCCGGATGGCGGGGAGCCCCGAGGCGGCGACCGAACGCGCGCGCTGGACGCCGCGCGTCCGCCTCGCCCTGGTCGTGACAGCGGTCGCCGTCACCGCCGTCGCGATCGCCGTGCTCTCCGCGCGCGAACCGTGGGCCACCGCGGTCGTCGGCGTTCTGATCGGCGCCGCCGCCGTCGTGGTCCGGCGGGATGCGCGCCTCGCGGCGCGCTGGATGGTGGTCGTTCTGCCGGCCATGGTGGTGGCGCTGGCGGTGGTCTGGCTCGCGCTACTACTGGTTCCGGACGATTGGGACGCGACGCCGAACGCGGGATTCGTCGCGGCAGCCTCGACACTGCTGCTGGTGGGAGCAGTCACACCGCTCGTCACGCTCGTGGTGGACGAGGGCAGGCAGCGGGGGAGGCCCGCGACGATCGGCGCGGTGCTGCTCGCCGGAGGGTGGGTGGCGGCGTGGGGGATCGCGCTGGACACGCTGGTCGAGCGGCGGTGGTCGTCGGACGGCGTCGCGCTGGACGCCGTCGTCGCGGTGCTCGTTGTGGGCGCCGCTGCGGGGTTGGCGGTGGGCAGCGGTGCGGTGGTGGCGATCGGACGGTGGTGGGGTCTGGTGGCGGCCACGGCCGGCGTGCTGTGGGTCGGGTGGCGGTCGCTGCAGGAGCCCGGCGGGGTCGACGACGTGACGGTGCTGGTGGCCGGGGGGTCGCTAGCCGGGGGAGCGGTCGCCCTCGCCGCGTCGCTGGTGCCCCGGTTCCGAGAGAGCACGTCCGCGGTGCCGGTTTCCGGCGGGGCGCCGCCTTCCGGCGGGGCGCCGCCGTCCGCGGCGCCACCGTCCGGGGCCGCGGCTTCCGGCGGGGCGGCGGCCGGCGCGTCGGCGGCGGGGATGCGTCGTTCGGCGCGGGGGGCTCGGCTGGCGCTCGCCGGGGTCGTTGTGATGTTGACCGTCATCACCGCCGCGCTCGGCACGATGTTCGCCGACGAGCGCGGCGACCCGGCGTCCGGCATCGGCCCCGACCGCCGGGTCGCGGTCAGCTACGCGGGCACCGCGTCGTTACGGCAGGGCATCTGGCGGATCGAGGACCGGATCACCCTGCACCCCGCCCTCGCCGACGATCGGGAACTCCGCGCCGGGCTCGATACGACGCTCACTGCGGCGCTGGCCGCGATCAGGGACCCCGGGCCCGAAGCCCGCGCGACCTCCACCGTCGACGACGACCTGCGCGTGATCGTCACTATCCTGCGGGTCGCGGCGACCACGGTCGCGGCGGAGCTCGGCGTCGACGTCCGGGCGGTCGACTGCCTCGCGCGCGGCTGCCCCGACCTTGAGCTGCGCACCGGCGGGCTCCGGTGGCAGTACCTGCGGGCCGGACTGGCCGACGACGACTGGAGCGAGGAGCCCGCCGCCGACGGCGCGGTCACGTTCGTCCGGGAGCGGTCCGCGCTCGCGGCCAGCCCGACCCTCCGCCCCGCGACGACGTCGATCGAGGTACCGGAGGTGACGGTCCGCGACTCGATCCGGCTGGTGCCGGACGAGGGCTCCACGTTCACGCTGATCGCGCCGCGCAAAATGGTCGTCGCCACCTACCCGGCGCCGACCGGCGTCGTCGACCGCCTGGCCGACGACGAGGAGGAGACCACGATCGCCGTCACCGGCCCGACCGAGCTGCGGTCGGTGCTGCTGCCGTGGATCCTGCAGAGCGGCGTCGGCCACTCCGCCTACCGGCTGGGGCAGGGGCAGGTGCTGCCGCTGCTGCTCGGGGCGCTCGTCGTCGCGTTCCTCGTGCTGGTGCGCGACCGGCTCCTGCAGGCGGCCGGCGACCGCCTCTTCCGCCGGCCCACCCCCAAGCGCCCCGACGCCGCCCGTCCGGATGACCGGCGCCCCGACGCCGAGCGGCCGGGCGCCGAGGGCCCCGACGCCGAGCGGCCGGGCGCCGCCCGGCGTCCGGATGGCCGTGCCGCGGACGAGCAGCGGCCTGGGGACCGGCGCACCGACGCACGTCGCGGCGAGTGACCGGCGGCGCGGGCTGATAGCGTGCGGCCGATGGCGACGCAGGCTGAGCCCGACGGCACCGCCCGACCCGTGCCGGGCATCCCGGCCCGGCGGTTGTGGGCACCGGAGATCGACTTCGGAGCGATCCGCACCGAACTCGGCACCCCACCGGACTTCAGCGCGGAAGCACTCGCCGAAGCCGCCGCCCCACCGGCCGACCACCCGCGGATCGACCTCACCGACGTCCCGTTCGTCACCGTCGACCCGCCAGGGTCACGCGACCTCGACCAGGCCTTGCACCTGGTTCCCGACGGCGACGGTTTCCTGCTGCGGTACGCGATCGCCGACGTCGCCGCGTTCGTGCGCCCGGGCAGCGCGCTCGACCGGGAGTCCACCGCGCGCGGCGTCACGCTGTACCTGCCCGACGGCCGGATCCCGCTGCACCCGCCGGTGCTCAGCGAGGGCGCGGCCAGCCTGCTTCCCGGTCAGGTCAGCCCCGCCGTGGTCTGGACCATCCGTACCGACGCCGACGCTACGCCGCGTGACGTCCGAATCGAACGGGCCACCGTGCGCAGCACGGCACAGCTGTCCTACCCGGAGGTAGAGGCTGGCGCGCGCCCGGAAGCGCTGACCGCGTTGGCGGCGTTCGGCGCGGTCCGGGCCGAACGGGTGCTGGCCCGCGGCGGCATCGAGCTCGACGTCCCCGAACAGGACATCGAACGCACCGACGACGGCGGCTGGAAGCTGGTGCTGCGGGCGCAGGCCGCGGCCGAGCGGCACAACGCGCAGGTGTCGCTGCTGACCGGTGAGTGCGCGGCCGCACTGATGCTCGACGCCGGGATCGGACTGCTGCGAACGCTGCCACCCGCCGCGCCGGAGGACGTCGAGCGGCTGCGGACGATCGCCCCGAGCCTGGGCGTCGACTGGCCCGCGGACGCGACACCGGGCAGGGTAGTGGCGAGCGTCGATCCGGCTGACCCTCGCGGCGCGGCGTTCCTCGACCTGGCCGCCGCACTCCTGCGCGGCTCCGGCTACACACCATTCACCGACGGAGCGCCCGAGCAGGCTTTCCACGCCGGCGTCGGCGCGCCGTACGCGCACGTCACCGCGCCGCTGCGCCGGTTGGCCGACCGGTACGCGACCGAGATCTGCCTCGCGATACACGCCGGAACTCCGGTGCCCGAGTGGGTCCACGCGGCGCTGCCGGGCCTGCCCGCGGTGATGGCCGCCGCGACCCGCCGCGCGAACGAGTTCGAACGGGCCGTCGTCGACCTCACCGAGGCGGTGCTACTCGCCGACCGGGTCGGCGAGCAGTTCGACGCCGCGGTGGTCGACGTCGCGGGCGAGGGAAAGAGCGGCACCGTCGCCCTGGACGATCCGCCGGTGTGGGCGCGCTGTGCGGGACCGGGGTTGCGGGCCGGTGAGCGTCTGCGTGTGCGTCTGCTCGATGCCGACCCGACCACCCGCCGCGTCCGGTTCGCCCGCGCCTGAGCCCGGCTATTTCGGTTCCCAGGGAGCGGTGATGAGCCGTAGGACGGTCTCGAGGACGAGCGCCACGGAGCTGGCGACGGCCGCGACCGCCGACACCGCCGACGTATCGGGGGTGACGACGCTCTGCATCGCGACGACGAACAACAACACAATGACGATGACGACGGCCGCAGGAATCTCATTTCTCCGCGGCGAGAGATCAGTGCACATCGTTCCGCTTTCTGCTGGACCGGTATCAGGGATGTCGGAGCCCGGCAGAAAGCCGGTGCAGCGCTCCGGGAGAGAACTCCGATTCAAGAGTCGGCATCGAATCGGAAAATCGCAAGAAGTAGCGATTCAGTGAACGTGAATGAACGCGTGAGAAGCCGCTCATAGAGCAGCCCCCCGGCTGCAACGGAGGGCTGCCTCCCTGACCGGTCCAGCAGTAAGACCACGAATCAGGGCCCTTGGCGATGTACGCCTGAGAGGATTAGACCACCGAATCGGCGACGTGTCGACTTGCGCCGTCGCAATTTCGGCACCGCTCTCCGATGGATTGTGGAACGGTCGTAGAGGAACTCCGATCCCACCCCGTTCTTCCGCCTCGGCGGTCCCAGTGGTGTCAGTACTCCAGGCGTTCGCGAACGGCAGCAGCCTCGGCTGGTTCAGCCGCCGATCTGAAGCGCGAAAGTCGCCCGCCGAGCGGACTCTTGGTGATGTCGCGCATCCTGTAGGTCACTGGATCCCGGTAATCTGAGACACGGAGCAACCTGCGACGTCGCTGTTTTGGCCGGCCCCGGCGACGCTACCGCCTAGGGAGGGGAATGGGCCCATGGACCCGATCATCCGTCGGCGCCAGGTGGGGGAGAAGCTGCGCCGATTACGCGAAGCCGCCGGAAAGTCCCAGGCCGATGTCATGGCCGCAATGGAGTGGTCGAAGTCGAAGGTCAATCGAATCGAAACGGGATCGGTGGGGGTGGGGAAGAGTGATCTCGTCGCGCTTCTCAGGTTTTACGCGGTCGCCGACGCAGACGAAATCGAAGCCCTCGTGACCGATAGTCGGGCCGCCCGTCGGCATTCGGGATGGGGGGAGTACCGCCACCTGGTATCGCCGGAATTCTATGCGTTCGTGGCGTACGAAGAATCCGCGCTAGCTATTCGCAGCTTCCAGCCGTTGGCCGTTCCCGGTCTGCTGCAGACCGATGATTACGCGGCCGCGGTCACCGGTTGGCGAGCACGGCACGATCGAGTCACCGTGGACGCGTTGGTGAAATTGCGGATGCGGCGACAGGAACTGTTGGAACGGTCGGACGGGCCGGCGTTCTTCTTCCTGCTGAGCGAAGCCGCGATCAGTTATCACATCGGCGAGAACGGCGTCATGCGGGGGCAGCTCAAGCGCCTGATGACGCACGCCCAAGAGCCGAACGTCACGCTGCGGATCGTCCCGTTCAGTGCCGGTCTGCACCCCCGTTGGCGCGACCCGTACGTCGTGCTGGAGGTCGGCGACCGGGGCAGCCGGACGCTCGAGGACCTGGTGTTGTATATCGAGGATCCCCGGGGTGAGCTCGTCATTTCCGAACGCGCGGCGGCGAACACGACCCTGCGGCCGAGCGTCTGGCTGGACGACCATCGTGACCTCGAGGAGCGGGCGGGCGATCTCGACGCGACGATGGCAACCTTGGAGGCCGCGCTCGCCCGGCTGCCCCGGTCGTAGACAGGCAACCGCCGCCGATCAGTTCAGCGGCGTACCCATGCGCAAGCCGCCGACGAAGCGCAGAAAGGCGGTGAACTGCGGGTGGGTCATCGTGAGGTGCGAGCCCGCCTTGCTGTCGCGCAACATGACCACGCCGTCCCTAGCGGAAATCTCGATGCAGTCGCCATCAACGCAATACGAGCTGCGAAGCCAGCGAGGGCTGTTCACAACGTCGATGTCGCTGTACGGCTGCTGAGTGGTCTGCGCGCGCAACGGTTGAAGCTCTTCCTCTTCGGGGGCATGGAATCCGCCGACCAATAACTACGGGAGGGCCTGGGACAGGGATCCGGCGCCTCGCGCGATGTAGTCGGATCGTGACGCTTTGTGGCCGTGGTCCTTCCTCGGCGGCGGTGCCCGATGGTGGGCTTACGGAGTCCGCTGCCCGGCGCGTCGGTTCCGCTCCGTGACCATTAAAGAGCACAGAGCGGATTGCAGGTGGGGCGGGTGCGCAGGTAGCGTCGCCCCCTTGCCGACTTAGAACGGGGTACGGTCCAGCCAGGCGCTCCAGACCGACTCGTCGCCGAACACCTCGACCCCGGTCTCCGCGACCGCGCGTCGGCGGCTCAGCGCCAGCAGCAGGTCGCGCGCCGGCCCGCGGAGTGCGGTGGTGGCCTTCGCGTGTACCGGTTCGACGAGCAACCCGTCCGGCGTGCCGCGCAGCGTCCACTCGGCGTCGGTGTCGGTCGCGTGCAGGTGCAGGCTCGCGCCGGATTCCAGCGGCTGGGCGCCCCCGGCCTCGATCAGCCCGATCCACTCGCCGACGCCGTCCACGGCCAGCTCCGGCGCGATCTCGTAGTCGACGCCCAGCGCGATCGCAGCGTCGGCACGGTGGACGGTCGACTCGTGCAGTCGCCGCCGGATCCACCAGGCGGCGGGGCGCGGGCCGACGAACGTCCACACCGGGGCATCGTGGCCGGTGGCGACTACCGCGTCGAGCAGCACCCCGCCGCTGTCCGCGACCCACTCGAGCGCCCCGTCCGGGTCGGCCGGTGGCTTGCCACCCTCGACGCTGCGCGGGTCCAGCGGAGCGTCCCGCTGCTCCCGGACGATCTGCGCGGCCCACCGGTGCCCGCGGCCCAGGTGGCGGAGCAGTTGCTGGAGCGTCCAGCCCGGGCAGGTCGGCACCGGCGTGGCCAGGTCAGCGCCCCGGAGGTGCTCGGCGAACCGTCGGTCTTCCGCGAGCAACGCGGCCGGGTAGTCGATGGCGGGCATCTTCGCTGGTTCTGCCATGCGGGCCACTGTACGACTGACCGATCCAGTAGGCGCCCGATACCAACCGGAGGTACCCGGATCGTGCGCCGGTCACAGGATTGATCCCGAATCGTTGACGCATCGCGGAGGCGCGCCGGACTCTCGATTTGCCCCTCGGCGACCCGAATCGCGCGATCGTGTCGACGTGGCGGCCTCATCGAAGAGGGGAACCGCCATGGTCCGTGTCCTCCGTCGGCTCGCGCTGCTCGTCGGCGCGACGATCCTGTTGTCAACCACCGTGGGCGTCTCGCCCGCCGCAGCCGCTCCCGACCAGTACGTCGCGCTCGGCGATTCGTACTCGGCGGGCAACGGCGCCGGCAGCACCAATTTGAGCCTCGTGTGCGGCCGCAACAGCTACGCCTACCCCTACCTGGTCGCGGCGCAGCGTCCGAATACGACGTTGACGTTCGCCGCCTGCCAGGGTGCGGTCACCACCGACGTCACGAACTCCCAACTCGGTTCGCTCAGCGCGTCGACACGCTGGGTGACGATCACGATCGGCGGCAACGACATCGGGTTCGCCAACCTGGTGATCTCGTGCACGCTGACGAACTGCGCGTCGACGATCGCGTCGTCGAACGCGCAGATCGCCAACCAGCTACCGGGCAAGCTCGACGCCACGTATGCGGCGATCCGCTCCCGGGCACCGAACGCGACCGTCGTCGTGCTCGGTTATCCGAAACCGTTCGCGAACCGCACGTGCGCGGCGGCGCCGGGCGCGACGCTGGCTGAGCAGTCCGCGCTCAACGCGCTCGTGGACAACCTCGACGGCGTGATCCGCGATCGGGCGGCGGCGGCCGGGTTCCGGTACGCCGACCCCAACCCGTACTGGGTGGGGCACGACGTCTGCTCCTCCACCCGCTACACGAACGGCTGGGTGACGATCCCGCCGGGCGACAGTTACCACCCGAGCCGCGCCGGCTACGCGAGTGGCTACACGCCGCTCGTCCGATCGGTCATCGGCTGAGTGAGATCCATCGGGTCGCCGGGCTCGCCCAGCGACCCGATGGCGTCATTCTGCTCGATGAGGCGGCCATCCCGGAGGGGGTGGCCCGCGTCGCTCACCCCCGCCGAATGAGGACGCCGCGTCGCCCCTGCCGCAGGCTCGACCTGGGAGTCGCCAGGCGGGAGGGCTGGGCGATGCGACGATGGCAACGCGCGGTCGTGCTGTCCCTGCTTCTCGTGGCAGGGATCGTGCCGCGGCCGGCGCCGGCCGCCGCGTTCGGCACGATCGACAGCGGTGGTCAGCACCGTGAGCACGAACGCCTCACGCGTGCGGCCCTCGCCTGTACGAATGGTGAGTCGGCGTGCTTCGAGCCGGCGACGATGAACTACTTGGCCGGTCATGACCGCGAGTTCGGCGCTGTCGGGGCGCCCGACAGCGACGAGATGACCGACCCCGCGGCGCATTGCGACAACGCCGACTACCTCGGCGGCAGTTATCCGCGTACCCGCGAGGTGGCCGTCGCCGCGTTGACGGACTGCGTCGAGCACCTGCGCGCGCGTTTCCGGGAAGGACTGGACAGCGCGGAGGATCTCCTTGACGACCAGGGCGAAGTGATCCCGGATGAGGTGACGGTCAGCCCGGAGTGCAGCCCGAGAGAACGCACGGAAAGCCGCGCCAAGTGCACGACGCTCGAGGCGTTCGGGCGGGTGCTGCACGGGGTGCAGGACTTCTACGCGCACAGCAACTGGACCGACCAGGCCGACGCTGCCCGGCCCCACGGCGACGACAACCCGCCTGGACTGCACAGGCCCGGACCGAGCCCGCTGCTCGACCTGCTCGGCGAGACGGCGGTGAGGCCACCCGCGAACTTCACTACGGGCTGCTACGTGGTGCAGGACCGGGTGCCCGGCGCCGGCGCGTGCCAGTCGCGGGTCACCCATGCCGCGCTCAACAAGGATCGCGGTCTGATCGACCCGGTCGACGGCCGGGCCACCGAGCCGGGGACGTCACGCGGCCAAGTGCGGAACAACTTCGCGGCCGCGGTGGCCGGGGCGATCGCCGAGAGCCGCCGCCAGTGGCGCGACTTCCGGAGCGGTCTGACCGCGCGGTACGGGGTCGACCAGGGTGCGCGCATGATCTGCGCGCTCACCGACGACGATCCGGTGCGCGACTGCGATGAACCGTCCCGAACCTGGGCCGTCGTCCTCATCGTGCTCGCCACCGGCGCAGTGTTCGCCGTGGGCATCGTGCTGACGCGTCGTCGGCGCGAGGCCGTGGCGCGGGACCCTGACGGCGGCCGATAGTCTCCACCGCGATCGATCCGTCGCGAATGGAGTCCTCCAGATGGCCTCGAGCGCAGAAGAGCGCATCGCCGCAGCCGAAGCGGAGGGCCGCACCTGGCTCGACCTGTCGAACCTCGGTCTGCGCGAGCTCCCGGACAGCCTCTTCGGCCTCACCGAGCTCACCGAGCTGGAGCTGTGCGACAACCAGCTGTCGGCGCTGCCCGAGAACATCGGTGCGCTCACCCGGCTGCGGACGCTGGACCTGGATGACAACCGGCTGGCCACCCTGCCCTCCAGCTTCGGCGACCTCGCGGCACTCGAAACGCTCCATCTGGCCCGTAATCAGCTGACGTCACTGCCCGACCGATTCGGTGATCTGACCTCGCTGACCGCTCTGGGCCTCAACGGCAATCTGCTGACCGCCGTGCCGGAGACGATTGGCCGCCTCACCGGTCTCACCGCGCTCTACCTGAGCGACAACCGGCTCACCGCACTGCCCGAGACCGTCGGCGAGCTGACCGCACTGACCGAGTTCGGCCTGGCCGAGAACCGCCTCGAGGCGCTTCCGGAACGGATCGGCGACCTGACCGCACTCCAGGAGCTCTACGCCGGTCAGAACCTGCTCGGCGCATTGCCCGACACGATGGCGGGGCTGATCGCCCTGAAGAGACTCACGCTTCCGGAAAACCGGTTCACGTCGGTGCCCCCGGTGCTGGCGAAGCTGCCCGCTCTCCAGTCACTCGGGCTGGACGGCAACCCCCTGGCCGACCTCACCGGGCTCGCGGCACTGAGCGGCCTCACGCACCTCTACCTGCCCAGCTGCGGGCTCACCGAGCTGCCTGCGGAGATCGGCAACCTGAGCCGCCTGACCGTCCTCGGACTCGCCCACAACGAACTCAGCACGCTGCCCGACGCGATCGGCTCGCTGGACGCGCTGACGGAGCTGTATCTCCAAGGAAACCGACTGACCGCCTTACCCGACACGATCGGGAACCTCCGCGCGCTCCGGATGCTCAACGCCCACCGCAACCGGCTGACCGCGCTGCCCGACAGCCTCGCGGAGATTCCCGGCTTGACCACGCTGTACATCGGCGAGAACGCCTTCACCAACCCGCCGCGGAGGAGGGACCTTCCGACGTCGGTGACTGAGTTCAACGTCGAAGGCACCGATATCATCCGAATTCACACGGCGTATCACATCGATGACGACGAGTGACTCGCGCTCGGCGGCTGGGCCCGGAACGCGTGCAGCGCGAGCGTGAGATCCACCAGGTCGCTGGGCTTGCTCAGCGACCTGCCGGTCAGCTCCTGCAGCCGGCGTAGCCGGTAGAGGACGGTGTTCCGGTGGCAGTAGAGCGCCCGCGACGCCGCCACCGCCGACCCGTCGCAGCCCAACCAGGCCTCCAACGTGTCCAGCAGCGCCTCCCGGTAGCGGACCGGCAGCACCAGCACCGCTCCCAGCACCTCGTGCACGAGGTCCTCGGCCAGCTCCGGCTGGGCCAGCACCAGCGCCTGCGGGAGCCTGCGGTCGAACCGGGCGATCTCCGGACCGTCGGCCCGGCAGCTGCGCACGGCCAGCTCCGCGTAGCGGTGACTCTTCGGAACCTCGGCCAGGCCCTCGACCGGGAGGCCGATGCCGACGTGGTGCAGCGTCAGCGGGCGCAGTACCTCTTCGAGCTCGTCCGGACCGGCGCGGCCGAGCAGGACCAGCACGCGGTCGGCGTCCCGGCCCCGGCGCCAGCAGAATCGCATGCCGCGGTGGCCGGTGCGGCCGTGCCCGGCGACCAGCGAACGCTGCGCGCCCGGACGCTGCACCGCGACCACGTACGGTCCGGCCGCCGGTAGGTCGAGCAGGTCGGCGGCGGTCTCCAGCTCGGCGGCGTCGGGCGGGCGGGCGCTCAGTAGCGCGTCGATCGCCGCGGCGACGCGCAGCTGGCCGCGGGGGAGCAGACGACGCTCGGCCTGCCGGTACGCGGCCGCAGCGGCGGTGGACTCCTGGTCGATCCCGCGCAGGACGGCCCCGGCCTGGTGGACGAGCGTGCTCGCCCCGGCCGGGCCGGCGGCTTGCAGCAGGTTCTCCCAGAGCAGCCGGCCGGCCAGCCGGTAGAGGCGCAGCAGCGAGTCCAGCGGAAGGCCGCGGGCGGCCCAGAGCGTGCCGGTCTCGGCGGCTAACCGCAGGTCGGCCCGGTCGCCGTCGGGATGTTCGAGGATCGCGATCGCGGCCCGGAGGCCGTCGGTACACAGCCGGCAGAGGGCCTTGCGGACCTCGTCGGCCAGGACGAGTTCCTCGCGGACGGCGAACTCGCCGACCAGGCGGTCGGTGAGTTCGGGCAGCCGGGCGCGGAGCGACCGCGCTGCGACGGTGACCACCGTCCGGTCGGGGGCTTCGGCGGCGACCACTACCGATCACCTCCTACCGACCCGCGAACCAACCGACACGGCATGTGCGAATCGGAAGCCGGGCTACCAAATGTAACTCTCCCGACACTCCCTGGCAATGTAGACGGTTGGCTGCTATCGCGGCCCGGTGGTCACCGGCGGCCACTGGCCCCGGCTCTGGAAGTACTGATCGGCTTCGGGCTGTTCCCGGAACTCCAGCAGCCCGCCGACCTTCTCCGCGAACACCTCCTGGACCTCCGCGGGGGAGGCGAAGAAGAACTCCCGACGCTCGTTGACCAGGTTCAGCCGCCGGTGCGCGAACGCCTTGTGCAGCTCGTTCTCCAGCGAGACCGCGTCGTCGGAGAAGAAGAGGATGTGCACGTCGAACGGGAACGGCACCGACGCGTCGCCGAGTTCCCGGACGCGGTCGTAGGGCTCGACGCGGCGGGTCATCCCGATCTTGACCACCGAGGGACCGAAAGCGCCGACGTTCGAGATGACGTAGACGTAGCCAGCCCGGATATTGGCGGCGCGGTAGTCGTTCTGCTCGATCGCCGCGTCGATCTGGGTGAGCCGTTCGGCGAGGTTCGCGGCGGCCTCCGTGTCACCCTTGGCCTGCAGCGCCGCGAGCGCGGACCGGTAGTGCTGCCGCTCCTTCTCCAGCCGCTCGCGTTCCGCTGCCAGCTCCTGCTCGACGCGCTTCTGCTCGCGCAGCGCTTCGCGTTCCTCCCGGGCGCGCTCGCGCTCCTCCTGGACCTTCATCTGGTGGTCCGCGGTGAGTTCGAGCTCCTCGATCCGCAGAGCGTGATACTCGGGGTTGATCCGCATCTCCATGATGACGCCGAGCTTCTCGATGGCGTCGACGGCCGTCGTCAAGCGGCGCACGGCGGTGGTGACGTTGCCCGAGCGGAGCGACCGGACGCAGTTCTCCGCTTCGGCGTTGTAGGCGCGCAGCATCAGCCGGGACAGGTCCTTGACCATCTTGCGGCCTTTGGCGAGGCTGCCGTCGAACGTGAACAGGTCGGCCGCGAGCACCGCGTCGCCCTGCTTGACGAACTCCTTGACGCGGTCGTTGAGGTCGCGCAGCCGCGCCTTGTAGGCCGGGGCGTCCTCCAGCGGATGGTGGTAGCGGTAGATGCCGACTTCCTGGAGGACCAACTGGTCGTCCAGCTCGACGGCGCCCCCGCCCGCGCGGGCCGTGGCGAGCTGCTGGTCGAGCTCCGTGATCCTGGCCAGCAGCGCCGCCCGGTCGTCCGCCGGGCTGTCCGGAGCCGCGTGCCGCCCTCCGGTCGTTTCCGCCGGCCGGGCGGCCGGCTCGGGCCGCGGGTCCAGCCGCCACTCCGGCTCCGGCCGCCGCTCCGCCTGCGGCTCCGGCCGCCACTCCGGCCGTCGCTCGGGCTGGTCGACGCGGGGACGAGGCACCGGAGCGGTGCCGCTGGGCGGCGGTGCGGTGGGTGCCTCGGGAACCCAGAGCTGCCACCCGGGCGGCGGCGTCGGCCAGGACGGATCGGGCTGCCACCCGTTCGGCGGAGTCCAGCCCGGCGGGGGCGTCGGCCAACCGGGCGGGGGATTAAAACGCATCTCAGCGGCTCCGGCTGCGGACGCCCCGGCCGCTGTCGGCGGGGGACAGGTCGAACGGGTTGCGGGACACCGCCGCGCCGAGATGCTCGAGCGTTGCGGCCGGGACGACGTTGGCGAGGTCGAACGTCGAGAACGTCGAACGGTCGGCTCCGACGACCACCAGCGGCACGGAGACGGTCCGGCCGGTCGCCGGGTCGTTGCTCGCGGTGGTCACCCGCAGCGCGATCGACCGGATTCGGCCGGCGCGGTCGGCCTCGAACACCTCGTGCAGCGAGCGGATCGCGACCTGCCAGACCGCGGACGCGTACCGCTCCTTCTGCTCGCGCACCGGCAGCGCGGTCGGCGCGACCTCGTCGCGCGCCTTGACGTAGCGGTACTCCTTCGCCGTCGGCATGCTGTCCGGAGAAGGCACCTCGACGGTCAGCGTCAGCTCGCGGCTCTCCAGGTCGAACTGGTGCTCGTGGCTGATCGGGAAGCAGTCCGGATACACGGAGTTCGAGAGCACGATCCGCACGTACTCGTCGATCGCGGCCTCGACGTCGAACGCCAGGTCGTTGATCAGCCGGTCGAGGTCCGCGTTGTGATCGGACGCTTCCAGTTCGCGCCGCCGGCAGTCGGTCTCGTACCGCCGCCGGAGGTCACCCAGCGCCGCCAGGCGCTGCTGCTCGGCCCGCTGGTACGCGGCGTACCGTCCCTGGTACTCGGCGTGAGCCTGTTCGGCCTGCTGGCGCACCTCGAAACACGCGCGCTCGTACTGCGCCCTGGCCTGCGCCAGCGCCTCCTCGTACCGGCGGCGCCCGCCCAGCACGCCCGGCGGTTTGGGCTCCCACCACTCGGGCTGCGGCGGGTAGACGGGCGGCGGCGGGGGCGCCAGCGGAGTGGCGAGGTCACCAGGCTCGAACGGCGGATGGTCCACCCGGGTGATGCGCAAGCGCTCCAGGTCGACGTAGTCGTCGACGTCGAGCGTCGCTGCGAGCAACGAGTCGATCTGGGCGTACGTGTCGGCCAGTTCGGCGTTCTTGGCCGCGACGACGGCGTTGACCGCCTCCGCGTACAGCCGCGCGGACTCCCGCTCGGCCTCCCGGCGGGCCGCCGCGTCGGCGCGGACGGCCGCGGCACGAGCACGCTCCGCCGCCCGCTGCGCCCGTTCGGCCTCGCGGAACGCGGCCACCTGCTGCCGGGCGAGCGCCCGCGCCTGCTGCTGGCGGCGCCGTTCGGCTAACTGCGCCTGATGGTTGAGCTCAGCAAAAAAGCCACGACGTCGTGCCACGATCTGCCCCCATTTCCCCCCGCCGACCCCAGTAGTGGTCGGTTCCTGAGCAGCAACAACCGCTCAGGTCCCCGGAAGCACATTAACCTCACCCCCCGACGATTTCGCCTGGTGGGGCGGTACGGCCGATCCGGACGCTAGGCTGCCGCGCGTGAGCGCCGTGACACCGCCGGTCCGTACGTCCACCGGCTCCGAGTTCCTCCTGGGCCTCAAGCTGCTCGGACGCGGCTTCGGCATGTACGCGAAGTACCCGGGGCAGCTCCTGCTCGGCCTGATCCCGGCCGTCATCGCGTTCCTGATCCTGCTGGCGGCGTTCGTCGTGCTGGTCGTGTTCCTCGGTGACCTCGGCGCATGGACCACGAACTGGTTCGCCGAGGAGTGGTCGACCGACGCGCGGAACGCGGCCCGGCTCCTCGCCCAGGCCGCGATCGCGGTCGGCGCGATCTGGCTCGCGGTCGTCACCTACACGTCGCTGACGCTGATCATCGGCGACCCGTTCTACGAGAAGATCTCGGAGCAGATCGAGCACCGCCTCGGCGCGAGTAACTACCCTGACCTGCCCTGGTACCGCACGCTGCCGCGCAACGCCATGGACTCGGTCCGGGTGATCGGCACCCAGCTCGTGCTGTCGATCCCGGTGCTGCTGCTCGGCTTCGTGCCGTTCGCCGGCCAGCTGCTCGCACCGATCGTCGGGCTGCTCATCGGCGGCTGGCTGCTGAGCGTCGACCTCACCGGCATCCCGTTCAACCGGCGCGGCACGTTCCTGCGGGAACGCCGGAAGGTGCTCCGGCAGCACCGGGCGCTGGCGCTCGGGTTCGGTATCCCGGTCGCGGCGCTCTCGCTGGTTCCGTTCGCGAACATCCTGGTGATCCCCGCCGCGATCGCCGGCGGCACGCTGCTCACCCGCTACGTCCACGGGGAGCGGATCTAGCGGCGGCTCCGTAACGCGAGGGCGCCGCCGAGCGCGATCACCAGACCGCCGGCGACCATCAGGTACGCGCCGGCCGCCGGGCGGACGATCAGCAGGTCCGTGCAGGCGAACGCGTCGGTGCACGACTGGATGTCCCGGTTGCCGTTCCGCAGGTCGAAGACGTACCAGAGCCAGAGCCCCGCGACGACCAGACCCGGCACCGCAGCGGCCACCACGAGCCACGGCCGCGACCGGACCGACCCCAGCACCGCGAGCGCCACGGCCACGACCGCCGCGAGGACCAGCAGCCCGCCCTCCACGCCGTCCGGCCGGTCGGACTGCTGACCCGACAGGAAGTCGACGGAGCGTGACCGGGGCAGGAAGAGGGCGGCGACGAGCAGCAGTGCACCGACGCACACCACGTACATCGCCACTGCGAGTGAGCGCACAAGCACTCCTTTCGGCGGGCCCCGCCGGTCGAGAGCGTACGCGTCTACCGCAGGACGTCCAGTAGCGACCGGCGAGCGCCTACATCGGCCAGTTCGCTCTCGACGTCCCGGCCCAGCACGTCGCCGATCCGGTCGACCACGTTCGGCAGCACCGCGACCGTCCGGGCGTCGTCTGAATCAGCGTCGATTGCGTTCGGCATCCGGCACCAGTTCCACCAGACGTCGTCCGCGTGCACCGAGCGCGGGTCGGCGATGTCGGCCAGCGCGCGCCGCAGGCGCGGCAGCTCGCCCCGCCGCAGCCGAAGTACCGCGAGCCGGTCGTCGGGCGTACCGAACAGCCGGTAGAGGTCCAGCGTCGTGACCGGCCCGGCGGGTAGCGCCGCCACCGTGCCGTCCACCGCACCCTGCGTGGTGTGCTGGCTGGCCAGGACCAGCCCGGCGTCCGCGCCGGTGGCCGCGCGGAACCCGGCGGCGATCAGGTCGGGCAGGTAGTGCGGTGCTCCGGTGCGAGACAGCCAGGTGTGTCGGCTCTCGCCGACAACGTCGTCGTCGGCGGCGTCGAGTGTCTCGACGGCCGGGTTGCGGTCCGGCCGGACGGCCGGCACCGGGTGCACCCCGCGGAGAACAACCTTCCGGGGGACGTCCGGCACGTCGACGACCAGCACGGTGGACGCGAAGATCGGCGCGTGTCCGGCGGGCGTGCCGGACAGCGTGCCGGTCCAGCCGCCCGGCGTATGGCCACCCAGGATCAGATCGACGTCCGAGGCCCAGGGCGCCGTCGTCCGGGCGAGCCGGGTGGTCCTGGCGCTGGTCGACGCGGTGCCGGAAGGCCACCAGTCGGCGCCGTCGTGCAGCAGGACGACGACGCGCTCGGCGCCCTCGGCCCGCAGCCGCGCGGCATGATCCCGGACGCGGGCTGCCCGGTCGGTCACCGGTGGTGGTGCCGGGGCGAAGCGGTGGGTCGCCGGGTGGGTCAGGCCGACGACGCCGAGCGGCCCGGCGTCCGTATGAATCAGGGCCGCGCCGGGCAGGCCGACGTCAACGTCCGCGCAGAGCAACGGAAATCCCAGGAGGCCCGCGGCCGACCGCAGGGCCTCGACCCCGTCGTCGAACTCGTGGTTGCCGGCCGCGGCCGCGGACAGCGGCAGCGCACCGAGTTCGGCCCACGGCCGACGGCCCAGCAGGGCCTGCACCGGCCCGACCGCGAGGTCGCCCGCGTCCAGCCAGACGGTCGGCAGCCGGGCACGTTCGGCGGCCAGCAGCGCCGCGACGCCGTCGCAGGTGCCTGCCGGACCCACGCTGGTCGGGACCGGGACGAACGCGGCGCCGAGGTCGGTGGTGGCCAGGATCCGGAGTTTCGTGCCGGGGACGGGTTCCGGAAGAACCATGCTTGACCTTGCCCTTCGGGGAAGCCGCAGCGTGGGGCGTGCCGGTCACCGTGGCCGGTGCGAGGAGGATGCCACCGTGCGGCTGATCACAATCGGAGCCTTCGCCCGGGCCGCCGGGCTGACGCCCAAGGCGCTGCGCCACTACGACGAGTGCGGGCTGCTGACGCCCGCCGCGGTCGATCCGGAGTCGGGTTACCGGTACTACGACCCGGCGCAGCTGGAGACCGCGCGGCTGATCGCCGAGCTGCGTCGGGTGGGCGTGCCGCTGGCGACGATCCGGACGATCTGCGCGTTGGACGCCCCGGCTGCGGCCGAGGCGATCGCCGAGTACTGGCAGCGGGTCACGGTCGAGAACGCGGCCCGGGCCCGGGTGGCAGCCCTGCTCGTCGAGCACCTCTCGGGAAGGGCAACCATGTCTGTGACCTTCAACTACGCGACGGCTGCTGACGCCGGAGCGCGCGACACCACTGAGGACGCCGTCCACGCGGGCGATCGGCTGCTGGCCGTGGCCGACGGGGTCCGCGGGCCCGGCGGGGCGGCGGCAAGCGCCGCCGCGATCGACGCTGTCACCACGCTCGAGCTGACCGACGCACCGGCGGCTGAACTGCTGACGATGCTGGCCGGTGCGGTGGCCGAGGCGGATCGGGCGGTCCGGGCAGCGGCCACCGGTGACGCCCGGCCGGCGACGACGCTGACCGCGCTGCTGCGGTCGGGGACACAGCTGGCGCTGCTGCACATCGGCGATACCCGGGCTTACCTGGTGCGTGGCGGCGAGCTGTTCCGCCTGACGGCCGACCACACGTGGGTGCAGTCGCAGGTGGACCGGGGCGCGCTGAGCCCGGCGGAGGCGGGTGCGCATCCGGACCGGGCGCTGCTCGTGCGGGCGCTGGGGGCCGGTGAGCCTCCGGTCGAGGCGGACCTGGCGCTGCGGACGGCGGTGCCGGGTGACCGGTACCTGCTGTGCTCGGACGGCTTGTGGGCGGTCGTCGCGCAGGCGGAAATCACGGCCGTGCTGACCGCCGGGGACGATCCGGCGCGGGCCGTGGAGCGGCTGGTCGGGCTCGTTCGCGCGGCCGGTGCGCCGGACAACGTCGTCTGCGTCGTGGCGGACGTGGTCGACGCCGGGTAGAGCGCGTGGATGACGTTCGGGAGAAGTCTCCCGAACGTCATCCGCCCGGCGGTAGTGCCCGCCGTCAGACGCCCACCGACACCGGTTCGGGTGTCGGTGGTGTGCCGGCGCGGTCGCGCAGACCGAACGCCATGACGACCACGGCGAGCAGCGCGGCGGCCACCGGCAGCACCAGCCCGGCGCGGATCCCGTCCAGCGTCGTCCCGACCCCACCGGCGGCCACCGTGACCGCGGTCGCCCCCGAGATCCCGAGCGCCGTACCGAACTGGATCGCGGTGTAGAGCAGCCCACCGGCCAGCCCGTGCTCGCGCTCGTCGAGTTCCGCGGTCGCTGCCATCGTGAGCGGCCCGTAGACCAGCGCGAACGCGAGCCCGAGCAGCACGAAGCTCGGCAGCATCGCCGCGTAGGTCCAGTCCGGCGCCACCGGCAGGAAGAGCAGATATGACAGCCCGGCCGTGCCGAGGCCCACGAACAGCACGCGGGCGTTGCCGAACCGGCCGACCAGCCACGGGGTCAGCGTCGGCGCGAGCACCGTGTCGAGGCCGACCACCAGCATCGCCAGCCCGGTCTGCAGCGGGCTCCAGCCGCGGATTTCCTGCAGGTACAGCGTGACGAGGAACTGGAACCCGGCGAACGCGCCGAGGAACAGCAGCGCGGCGACGTTGGTGCGCGCCAGCGCCGCCGACCGGAGGACCGCGAGCCGCACCAGCGGGTCGATCGCGCGCCGTTCGATGGCGACGAAGAGCGCGAGGAGCACCAGCCCGGCGGCGGCCACGCTCAGCGTCGTCGGCAGGCCGTCGGCGCCGTGCTCGAGCCGGACGACGGCGTAGGCGAGCAGCAGCATCGCACCAGTGATCGTCAGTGCCCCCGCGATGTCGAAGGATCCGGTGCGGGCGGTTCGCTCCTCGGTGTCCCGCAGCAGCACGAGTGCCGCCACCAGGATGACCGCGGCCATGATCACCGGCGCGAAGAACACCCAGCGCCAGCCGGCCGACGCCAGCACCCCACCGGCGACCAATCCGAGGGAGTACCCGCCCGCGCCCGTCCCGGCGTAGAACCCCAGCGCCTTGGTGCGCTGCGGACCCTCCGGGAACAAGCCGGTGATCAGCGCCAACCCGGCCGGTGCGAGGAAGGCGGCGGCGACGCCGGTGAGGAAGCGCGCCACCAGCAGCATCCAGCCCTCGGTGGCGAGGCCGCCCAGGCCGGAGAACACCAGGAAGACCACCATCCACCCGAGGAACATCCGGCGCCGGCCCAGGAGGTCGGCGGCGCGCCCGCCGAGCAGCATGAACCCGCCGTACCCGAGGACGTAGGCGCTCACCAGGCCGCTGAGTGCCCCGGTCGACAGGCCCAGGTCGTCGCGGATGGATGGCAACGCGACGTTGAGCATCGCGACGTCGATGCCCTCCAGAAAGATCGCGCCGCACAGGACGGACAACACACCCCACGACCGGCCGTTGATCCGGTCGCTCGATGTAGCCACAGTCGACTCCTTCACGGTTCTCAACCGTTAGTCGGTTCCTTCTTGTAACCGACCGAATCGTGAGGCAGCCTCGGTAGGCATGGAAGACGGAACTTCGCAGTCCCCTGGTTACTGCGCGATTACCGACGACAACGTCGCTCAATGGGATCCGCGGGAGGGCTGCGAGGTCCGGCAGATCCTCGACCGGATCGCCGACAAGTGGTCGCTGCTCGTCATCGCGCTGCTGGATCAGCGCACGTTGCGCTTCACCGAACTGCGGCGGGAGATCGACGGGATCAGCCAGCGCATGCTCGCCCGGACGTTGCGTCATCTCGAGCGCGACGGGCTGGTCAGCCGGAGCGTGTACCCGAGCGTGCCGCCCCGCGTCGACTACGCGCTGACGCCGCTCGGCACGACGCTGCACGCGACGATCCAGGCGCTGGTGACCTGGACCGAAGCGCACCAGACGGAGATCGCGACCGCTCGCGCGGCCTACGACGTGCGGGCGGACGCCGAGCGACGGGACGCCGCACTACAGGCCGCCGAGCGGGACGCGATCGCCCACGACGTCCTCATCGGCGGGCGTTAGGCCGCGAGTACCGGGAGGGTGGTGAAGCCCTTCAGGCTCAGGCTCTCCCGGCGCCGGGCGGGACCGGCCGGCGCCAGCTTCGGGAACCGGCGAAGTAGTGCGGGCAGCGCGATCTGGGCCTCCAGGCGGGCCAGCGGAGCGCCCAGGCAGTAGTGGATGCCGCCACCGAACGACAGCGGCGCGTTGTCCGCGCGGTCCAGCTGCAGCTGATCCGGCTGCGCGAACCGCGCCGGGTCGTGGTTGCCCGCCCCGAGGTAGGCCACGACCCGCTCACCCGGCGCGACGGTCACCCCGGCGAGCTCGATCGGCTCGGCCACGATCCGGGGGCTGAGCTGGACCGGGCTGTCGAACCGCAGCAGCTCCTCGACGCCCGAGCGGGCCAGGTCCGGGCGCTCGGCGAGGAGCCGGGCCTGGTCCGGGTGCTCCAGGAGCGCGGCGAGACCGTTGGCGAGGAGGTTCGTGGTCGTCTCGAACCCGGCCGCGAACAGCAGGGCGGCGTTGGCCACCACCTCGTCGTCGGTGAGCCGGTCGTCGGCGGCCTGGGCCTGGACCAGCGCGCTGAGCAGGTCGTCGGCCGGGTGGCGCCGGCGCTCGTCGAGGAGGTCGGCGAGGTAGTCGCGGATCGTGGCGGCGGCCGGGTCGGCGCGGCTCAGGACCTCTGGCGTGAGGACCTCGAGGATCTGCGTCCAGTCGCGCACCAGCAACTGGAACCGGGGCCGGTCGGCGGCCGGTACGCCGAGCAGCTCGCCGATGACGTTCACCGGCAGCGGGAAGGCGAACGACGCGACGAAGTCGTGCTCGCCGTCGAGGTCGGCGAGCAACTCGTCGACCATGCGCTCGATCGCCGGACGCAGGGCCTCCACCCGTCGTGGCGTGAACGCGGAGCTGACCAGCCGGCGCAGCCGGGTGTGGTCCGGCGGGTCGAGCATCAGCATGCTGGTGAACAGCTGCCGCAGCGCCGGATGGTCACGCCAGGTAGCGACGCCGACGAACGCGAGCAGGTCCGGCGGCAGCTTTCGGAACCGTGCGTCGCGCAGCACGGTGCCGCAGTCGGCGTAGGTGGTCACCACCAGCGCGCCGTCGGGCGCCCGCACGATCGGGGAGATCTCCCGGAGCCGTGCGTACCGAGAGTAGGGATCCTCCCGGCCCGCCGTCGTGGTCAGTTCGTTCAGCAGTTGGTGCGCTTCGAGACTCTGCACGATCTCCGGCATCCGACCAGTGTCCGGGAGAATCAGCCGAACGTGAACACGTAGGCCCCGGCGCCGGGACGATCGAACGTGATCTCCAGCGTCCGGTCGCGCACCGCGTCGTGTTCCCGGACGAGCTGGTAGAGGCGGCCGTCCCGGAGCACGCCGTGACCTTCCTCGTCCACATCGTCGCCGTGCGCCGCACCGGGCGCCGCACCGTCGAGCAGCACGCGGAACCCGATCGGCTCGGGCGTCTCACCGCAGAGCACGAGGTGCGCGTCGCGGGCGTGGAACCGGTAGGCGAGGGTGCCGCCCGATTCGTGCAGGACGGCGCTCTCCGGCCCGATCGTCCACTCGCCGGAGAGCGCCCAGTGGTTGAGCGGCAGGTGCTCGGGCAGCGTGTACGTGCGGCGCCGGGCGAACGCCGGACCGCCGGGTGACGCGAAGTGCTCGCCGCGGGTGTAGCCGAGGTAGGTCTCGGGTGTCCGCAGGTGGTTCCAGTCGGCTTCCGCCTCGACGCCTCGGCCCTCGACGTGGACGTGGTCGCGCGTGACGCCGAGCAGCCGCTGGAGCACCCGTTCCGATTGCGCGTAGCGTCCCTCGCCGAAGTGGTGGTCGCGGAGCACACCGTCGGTGTCGGCGACGTAGAGGGCCGGCCAGTAGTGGTTGTCGAACGCGCGCCAGACCCCGTAGTCGCTGTCGACCGCGACCGGGTAGTCGATCGCCCGCTCCGCGATCGCCAGGCGGATCCGATCGACGTCGTGCTCGAACGAGAACTCCGGCGTGTGGACGCCGACGACGACCAGCCCGTCGTCGCGGTAGGCCTGCGCCCAGGCGCGGACGTACGGCTCCTGCCGGAGCCAGTTGATGCACGTCAGCGTCCAGAAGTTCACCAGGACGACGTGGCCGCGCAGCCCGTCGGGGTCGAGCGGTTCGGAGTTGAGCCACGCGGTGGCGCCGCTGAACGAGGGCAGGTGCTGACGGTCGGCCATGGTGACTCATGCTCGGG
Source organism: Cryptosporangium aurantiacum (assembly GCF_900143005.1). NCBI lineage: Bacteria > Bacillati > Actinomycetota > Actinomycetes > Cryptosporangiales > Cryptosporangiaceae > Cryptosporangium > Cryptosporangium aurantiacum. The sequence continues at coordinate 52,356 of NZ_FRCS01000019.1, read as the reverse complement.
CCAAACCCGCACCGGGGCAATCGCCACCGACCGGTCACCGCGAGTGTTCGCAACGGAACGGTGTGGCCGTTCCCCGGCCGATCGAACTCCGCGGCGATCCGGGCGAATCTAGTGGCACACGGGGAACGGCCCCGGACGACAAAGCCTCAGGAGGCTGGACGACATGAGCGGCTACGACTACGACTACGACTGTGGTTACAAGCGCGACTACGACTACGACGACTGCTACAAGCCGCGTCGCCGTCGGCGTCACCACAAGAAGCGCGACTACTGCTGGGACTACGGTTACTGAGTCGTAGGGCAATAGATAACGGGGCCCGGAGTGCACACCGCACTCCGGGCCCCGTCGCGTGCTTGACGCCTGCCCGGTGCCGACCGGCCGCTCCGGATGAAACGCGGATCGGTCCAGCCCTGGCTGGACCGATCCGCGTTCGACACGGGCCGGAAGCGCGGCAGCGGGCGAGTTCGGGCACCCCGGGGCGCCGGTGCGGGCCACAATGGACCACCACGGGTGTCGGTGGTTCCGGAGGTCGGAGTGGCGTGGAGTCGAGCCGTTGTGGTTGTGGTGCTGCTGCTCGCAGCCGGAGCGTGCGGCGGGTCCGACCCGGAGCCCGACGCGAAGCCCCCGACGACGCCGCGGATCGCGCTGGCCGACGGGGCGGCGGTCTCGGTGCGCGCCGCCGACGGGAAGGTCACCCGGGTCGCGGCACTCCCGGCCGGCTGGCGCGCGGAGGCGCTGCAGTGGTCCGGTGACGGATCGGAGCTGACCTGGGTGGCCGGCAAGCCCGACCTCAGCGAGAGCCGGATCTACCGGGCGGCGGTCACCGGCAACCCCGTCCGGCACTGGGAATGCACGGTGTTCTGCGGCTCGCAGGCGTTCCTCGGTGCCGACCTGGTCGGCGAGGGCTCGCTCGGCGGTCCGGATACCTATCCGCGCGCGGGCGGCGAACCGCAAGCATTCGAGTCGGATGGCTTACCGGCGGGGTTCGACCTGTCCGGCGGGCCGACCTATCTGGGTCTGCTCGCCGGGGCGCCGAAGGGTGACGCGATCTACTTCGTCGCCGCCCGTTCGATCGATTCACCCAAGACCGTCTATCGGGTCGGCAGCGACCGCAAGGCGACGGTGGCGTTCGAGGAGAAGTCGACGAGCGTGCCGATCAACGGCACCGTGAGCCCGGACGGCGCCCAGCTGGCGTACACGCTCGACAAGGCCGGCACGACCTGCCCGGCGACCGACAGCGTCGTCGTGGTCAATCTGCGGTCGCGGGGGACCGTGACGTTGACGCCGCCGCCCTCGACCGCGGCGCTGTTCGTCGCCGGGCTGTGGTTCGACGCGGAGGGGAAGCTGTTCGTCGCGTACGTCCCCGGGCCGATCCCGTGCCGGCCGGAGCTCGCCGAGCAGCCGGAGACCCCGACGCACTCGACCGCGGCGACCGTGTACGAGCGCGGCGGGAACGCGTGGAAGGAAACCGACCGCAAGGCTCAGGACGGTGCCGACCTCGGCGATCGGCGCGTGCTCGAGCTGACCGGACCGCTCACGGTCGCGCCCGGCGGGATCCGGCGCTCATCCGGTGCGACGTTGCAGGTGGTCGAGGACGGGAAGGCCGAGGTCATCGGCCGGGACGTGAACACGTTCGCGGTGGCCCCGAAGTAACCCCGGGCGGCGGTGCCGCCACGGAACCACGGAAGGGGCGGCGCCGCCGAGCCCGCGGGGTCAGGCGCCCTGGGCGCGCAGCCAGGCGGTGGCGCGGCGCGCCGAGGCGCGGGACAGCCACGCGTCCTGGACCACCTCCGCCAGTTCCTCGTAGGTCAGCTCACCGAGCCTGGCGGCCCGCACCAGGACCGACGGGTGCCCGTCGAAGTGCGGTGTGGTGAAGAACGGCGTCGTCTCATCCTGGACCAGCGCGTGCTTGTCGCCCTCGGACTCCACCCAGAACATGATCACGTCCGGGTACCGCTCGCCCGTCGCAGGGTCGACGGCGTCGGGTCGGCGCGTGCGGAAGAAGACGAACGACTTGCCGCCGACCTGGTAGACGGGGTTACCCGAGCTGCCGGGTACGACCGTGACGTGCGGCATGGCCAGCGCCAGCTCATGCACGTCCTCGACCCGGGCGGGCCGGCTCCGATCATCGCCCACGGCCCCACCGTAACCCCGCGCCTCGGGGTCGGTTGCTGGCAGGATCGCGGGATGGCGTCCGTTGACGACCCGGCACTGGTCTCCTATGTGGCCGACCACTCGTCCGCCGTCGCGCTGGCGGTGTACGACGCGAGTGACCCGGCCGCCGCGCGCACCGCGCTACAGAGCGCGGCGGAGGAGATCAGCCGGATCCCGCACCCCGACGAGCCGGACTGGTCGCTGCCGAACTGGTGCGCGGTCCTCGACGAGGACGGCGTCTCCGTCCTGCGTATCGACATGAAGGACGAGATCCGCTACTCCGCGCTGATCGTCCGGATCGTGCAGGACCACCTGGCGCGCGCCGGTGTCGACGGGCGGCTCGAACCCAGGCGGCGACCGGCCGAGCCCTTCGAGAACGACCCGAACGCCCAGCTGTTCGTCGGCACCGAGCCGCTGATCGAACTCGACCACCGCGGCCTGCCGCCCGGCTTCCCCGACGGGTTCCCGGTGCCGCCCGACGCCACGCTGGTCCGCGCCGAACGGACGCCCGGTGGCGACGCCGAGCACGCGACGTGGCGCCGGTCCGAGCCGTTCACCGGCTACCTCGCGCAGCTCCGCGCCTACGGTTGTACGTTCGGCGAGGTCCCGCGGCTCGCCACGGTGAACAGCGGCCCGGGCGAGATCGCGCGGTACACGCTGTGGCGGGACGGCGCCGGGGGCCGCGTCCGGCTCTACCACTCCGGACTGCAGGCCTGGTACGTGAGCGTCGTCTGGCAGCCGGAGGCCCGACCGCCGACTACTCCGGTCGAGCCGGACGAGACACCCGACCGCCGCCCGGTGCCGAGCGGACGTGAGGCCGCGCGTGAGCTGGCCGAATTCCTGGTACCGGAACCGCTCGTCCCCGGATACGAGGCGGTCATCGCGCTGGCCACCGCGGCCCACACCCTCAGCGGGCTGCTCCATGCCGGGCCCGGCCGCCGCGGCGCCCGGGGTGATCTGACGACGCTCGCGGACCGGTTCGCGCCGGTGCTCGGCCGGCTCACGCCGGAGCAGCTGACGCTCCTGCGCCACGTCTGCCTGACGATGATCTCGAACCTCTTGGCCTCGGGGCGGCGGGGCCGTCCGTCCGGGCTGACCCTGGTGCCCGACGACGACGGCTATCTGTACGCCGCGGACGTCCGCGAGCACGCGGAGAACACGATCGACGCCGCGCTGCTGCTGTGCTTCGAGACCGGCCTGGTGGTGGTCCGCGGCGCGCCGATGGTCGCCGAGGCGGTCTCGGGCATCCGTGACGCCCCGGTGCCGCCGCCGGTGGAGCAGTACGCCTGGCTGTTCGACGGCCTCGACGCGCCGCAACTCACCGCGGCCCGCGACGCCTGCTGGGACCTATTCGAGTAGGCCCGCGCGGTGGGCGGCGTCGACGGCTGCCGCCCGGTCGCGGACGCCGAGCTTGTCGAACAGGTGCAGCAGGTGCGTCTTCACGGTCGTCTCCGAGATGAAGAGCGTCCGGGCCGCCTCGCGGTTCGTCGCGCCACCGGCGACCAGCCGCAGCACCTCCAGCTCCCGTTTGCTGAGCGTCGGCGCCGCGACGGCGGGTGCGGCGGCACGGGTCATCAACCGGCTCGCGACCGCGGGGGACAGCACGGCCTCACCGCGGTGCGCGCTGCGCACCGCCCGGACGAGCTCCTCACCCGGCGCGTCCTTCAGCAGGTATCCGGTGGCGCCCGCGGCCACCGCGTCCAGCAGGTCGGCGTCCGCGTCGAACGTCGTCAGCACCAGGACCCGCGCGGCGACGCCGCGGCGGCGCAGTTCCCGGATGGCCTCGACCCCGCCCGTGCCGGGCATCCGCAGGTCCATCACGACGACGTCGGGGGACTCGGCGACCGCACGCGCCACGGCCTGATCACCGTCCGAGGCTTCGCCGACCACCGTGATGTCCTCGATCGTGTCGAACATCGCGCGAAGGCCGTCGCGCACCACCGGGTGGTCGTCGACGAGCAGCAGCCGGATCACGCGGCCACCACTGCCGGGCACGGCACGGTGGCCACCAGCGCGGTGCCCTCGCCCGGCGCGCTCTCCACGACCAGCGAACCCTCGACTCGGGCCAGCCGGTCGCGCATCGCTTCCAGCCCCACGCCGGTGCCGTCCGTCCGGGCACCGACGACCTCCGGCCGGAAGCCCACGCCGTCGTCCCGGACGTCCACGATCACGGCGTCCTCGAAGTAGGTGAGCGTCACGCCGACGCGGGAGGCCCCGGCATGTTTACCCACGTTGGTCAGCGCTTCCTGGACCACCCGCAGCAGGACCACCTCGTGGTCGGTGGGCAGTGGACGCACCGCACCGGTCACGTCCACGTCCACCGGAAGCCCGGCGCGGCCCGCGACGTCGGCGATCGCGTCCGGCAGCGTCGAACCCTCCAGCTGGCCGGGGCGCAGCGCGCCCAGCGAGCGGCGGGCCTCGGCGAGGCCCTCGCGGGCGAGTTCGGCGACCTGGTCGACGTGCGGACGCTCACCGCCGGTCAGTTCGCCGCTGCGGTCGGCGGCCTCCAGCTGGCGGATGATCCCGGTGAGGGCCTGGGCGAGCGTGTCGTGGATCTCGCCGGCCAGCCGGGCCCGCTCGTCCAGCACACCGGCCTCGCGGGCCTGGATGATCAGCTGCGACTGCAGCCCGCGGTTCTCGGTCAGCGCTTCCTCCAGGCGGCGGTTGGCGACGGTCAGCTCCTCGAGCATCCGCTCCCGCTCCAGCTCCTTCTCGCTCGCTTTCAGCGCGGCGACGGTGATCAGCCGCACGAGCAGGAAGCCGCCGGCGCCCAGCACCAGCCAGACCACGAACAGCACGGGCGTCGTCGGATAACCACCGATGTAGCTGGCGGCCGCGATCAGCGCGAACGCTCCGATGCTCGGATACATCAGGCGCTTCGGAACGAACTCCGGCGTCTCGATGTAGCCGTACCACGTGTAGATGCCGAACCACGGGTTCAGCCCGACGAGGATCGCCGTGAGGACGACGCGAACCGAGAGGTACACGATCGGGTTGCCGCGCAGCCGCCCGTAGGGGTGGGCGACCAGGGCCCAGACGGCGGCGACCGCGGCGACGGCGAGGGTCAGCGCGAGCCGCCGCGGGCTGGAGCCGGTGAGCTCGGTGTCGACGATCGAGACCAGGGAGGCGGCGGCCAGCAGCACCAGCGGCATCCACCGGAGCCCCTGCCTGCTCATCGGGTTCGTCCACGATTCGTTCACTGCCGCCTCCATCCCCGGTCGATCCCATTCTGAACGCCTGCTCACTCCCAGCGGAACGTGCGTACCGCCAGTCCCACGAACACAACGGCGTAGGCGGCCAGTACGACGAGCGGCGTAACCGGCGGGAAGTGACCGTCGATGCTCGCGGTCAGCGCCTGACCGGCGGCGCCGAGCGGCGTGTACTCGGAGATCGTCCGCAGCAGGTCGGGCATCTGCTGCTGCGGCAGCCACAGGCCGGCGAAGAACATCAGCGGGAAGAACAGGATGCTGGTGATCGCGTTCGCGATCTTCGCCGACGGCGCCAGCGCCGCGACCAGCGCCGCGAGGCCGAGGAGCGCCGCGGCCGCCAGCAGGTAGGTGACCAGCCAGCCCAGGACGTTGCCGGGGAACCCGTCGTCGAACGTCGCCGTGGCGACGATCAGCAACCCGACCATCGTGGCCAGCGCGCAGGCGAGGTGGATGCCGATCTGGGTGGCCAGCAGCCGCCACGGTCGCATCGGCGTCACCGACAGGCGGCGCAGGATCCCGCGCTCCCGATAGCTGCCGAGCACCTGCGGCAGGCTCATCGTCGCCAGCAGCGCGAGCGCGATCAGCGCGATGATGCCCAGGTACACCTGCGCGTAGCTCAGGCCGCCCAGCACGTCGGTGGGCCTGCTGGTCCCGGGCACCACCGCGAGCACGGTGAACGCGACGATCGGCAGCCCGGTGGTCCAGAGCAGCAGTAGCGGCTCGCGGAGGAAGAGGCGGATCTCGGTGCGGAACAGCGTCCGCAGGGGGTGTGCTGCGAGGGTGGTCACGCGTCGCTCCCGGTGGTCAGCATGGCGTCGTCGAGGGTGGCCTGGTGGACCCGCAGGTCGCGGGCGGTCAGCCCGGCGCGGGCGATGTGGGCGGTGACGGCGAGGATGACGTCGCCGGTGCCGGTGACCACGAGCGTGGTGCCCTGCACGGCGACGCTGTGGACGTCGGGCAGCGCGCGCAGCGCGTCGGCTGCGGCGTCGGCGTCACCGTCGAGGCGGAACCGGATCTCCTGCCGTCCCGCGGTCCGGTCGGCGATCAAGCCGGCCGGTGTATCGACCGTGACGATCCGGCCGGCCTCGATCAGCGCGAGCCGGTCGGCGAGGTACTCGGCCTCCTCCATGAAGTGCGTGACGAGCACGACCGTGACGCCGGAGTCGCGCAGGCCGGAGATCAGCCCCCAGGTCTCCCGCCGCGCCTTCGGGTCCAGCCCGGTGGTCAGCTCGTCGAGTACGGCCACCCGCGGACGCCCGACCAGCGCCAGCGCGATCGCGAGCCGCTGCTTCTGGCCGCCGGAGAGCGCGGCGAACGGCCGCTTGCGCGCCTCGGCGAGGTGCAGACGCTCGAGCAGCTCGTCGCCGTCGACCGGGTCGCGGTAGAACGACGAGAACAGCTCGATCGCCTCGCCGACCCGCATCTTGTCCGGCAGCTGGGAGTCCTGCAGCTGCACGCCGACCAGGTGGGAGAGCCGGTCGCCGTCGCGGTCGGGGTCCAGGCCCAGCACGCTGATCTCACCGCCGTCCCGGTGGCGGACACCGGTCAGCATCTCGACCGTGGTGGTCTTTCCCGCGCCGTTGGGGCCGAGTACGGCGAAGATCTCGCCCTCCTCGACGTCGAGGTCGATCCCGTCGACGACGGTGCGACCGGAGTAGCTCTTCCGTAGTCCGCGTGCAGTGATGGCTGGCATGCCTCTAGCCTCGGCCGGTCGCGGCGTCGCGGGCAGGCACCAGGTGGCCGCCCGCCGATGGATCCCGGGGTCCTCCATCCGGAGGACCCTTAAGATTTGTGACCGTGACCGACGCCTGGGCCCGGATCGAGGACTGGATGGCGGCGCACGCCCCGGCCAGCGCCGCGGTGCTGGCGCCCCCAGCGGATCCGGACGCGATCGCCGCCGCCGAAGCCGCGTTGGGCCTGGCCTTCCCGAATGAGCTGACACAGTCGCTACGCAGGCACGACGGGCTCACCGAATGGGCGAACGTGCTGCCCGAGGCGCGTCCGCTGGCGGTCGCCGGGATCGTCGAGAGCTACCGCGAGCGGATGGACGTCGCCCCGGACGTCGACGGGTTCACCCCCGCCGGGCCGGAGAACGAACCGTGGTGGCACCCGCGCTGGTTACCGTTCGGCGACGCCGAAGGTGATCTGCAGGTCTTCGACCTCCGCCGGGAACCGGCGCGGCTGGGCTGGGCGCCGCACGACAACCCGGGCACGTTCGCCGACGCCTGGCCGTCGCTGACCGCCTACCTCACCGCGGTCGCGGACGCCCTCGACGCCGGAGGCACGGTCGGCGCGTGGTCACCGTTCCTGCGGCCCGACGGGACACTGTGGTGGGACCTCACCGGCGCCACCACGCTCAACGACGAACCTCTCGAACCGGCCCCACCGAAGTAGCCCCACGGGGCCCGCGGGAACGGCACGATAAGTCCCGTGGAGCTGACCGGCCCGATTCCCGGCCGCACCGGACTGATCTCGACGTTCTTCGACCTCGCCGCCGTGGGCTACCGCGCCGACGAGTACTTCCTGTCCGGTGAGGCCACCGCCTACGAACACACCGGACCGGCCACCGACGACGGCGACTGGCCGGTCCGCGAGAGCACCCGCGCGCCGTTCCGCACGCGACTGGTCGTCTACCGGCCGGTCGACGCCGCGGTGTTCAGCGGCACGGTCATGGTGGAGTGGCTCAACGTCTCGTCCGGAGCGGACGTCGCCGCCGAGTGGCTGACCACCCACCGCCACCTGATCCGGGCCGGGCACGCGTGGGTCGGCGTCTCGGCGCAGCGCGGCGGCATCGACGGGCAGGGCTCGGCGCGGGTGTCGGCCGACGGCCCGAACGGGTGGGCGCCGGGCCTGCCGCCGCTCGTCCAGAGTGATCCCGAGCGGTACGGCGCGCTCGACCACCCGGGCGACGCCTACGCGTTCGACATCTTCACCCAGGCCGGCCGGGCGGTCCGCCGCTGCGGGCTCGATCCGCAGCGGTTACTCGCGGTCGGCGCGTCGCAGTCGGCGGCGTACCTGGTCACGTACGTCAACGCGATCACCCGGTCGGCGCAGGTCTACGACGGGTTCCTGATCCACGGGCGTCCGGGCAATCCGGCGGGTCTCGACGGCTGGGACGCCGGGACCCGCGCCGGTGCGGTCCGGATCCGCGCGGACGTGCCGGTGCCCGTGCTGATCCTGCAGACCGAGACCGACGTCGTCGGCCTGCTGCAGGCGATCGGTTCCCGGCAGCCGGACGACGACCGCGTGCGGCTCTGGGAGCTGGCCGGCGCCGCGCACGCCGACACGTACACGATCGCGGCGGCGTTCGGAGACTCCGGCGCGCTCACGGCCGAGGAGCTGGCTGGCTCGCTGACGCCGTCCGCCGACCCGTTCGGCGTCCGGTTCGCGGCGCCGGTCAACGGCGGCCCGCAGCAGCACTACGTCGGGCAGGCGGCGGTGGCGGCGCTCGACCGCTGGGTGCGCGGCGGCGAGCCGCCGGCGCGCGCCCCCCGGCTGGCCACCAGCGACCCGGGCCCGCTGGACCTGGACGAGGACGGCATCGCCCGCGGTGGCGTCCGGACGCCCTGGGTGGACGTTCCGGTCGCGGTCCTGTCCGGGCTCGGGCAGGAGGAGAGCGGCGGCGGCGCCATGCTGTTCGGCTCGACCCGGTTCTTCGACGCCGACCGGCTCGCCGAGCGCTACCCGGGCGGCCGGCCGGAGTACCTGACCCGGTTCGCGGCCGCGGCCCGCGCCGCCGTGGACGCGGGCTTCCTGCTCGCCGAGGACCTCGAGGAGATCACCGCGCTCAGCGCAGCAGCGTCCGGATCTCCTTGGCCAGCAGCACCGACGCGTCGATCTCCACCTTCCGGATAGAGACGCTCTCGACGTTGAACCCGAACGGGATCCCCAGGTTCCGGCAGAAGTCGATCAGCTCGCGGGCGTTGGCCAGGCACTGCCGGTAGGACTCGGTCAGCGGGTCCGGGGTCCGCTGCAGCGAGTTCACCAGCCAGCGGGGGACGTCGACCCCGAGCCACTGCAGGAACGCCAGCGTCTTCGGCGACCCGCAGACCGACAGCGTGAACACCACCGGGCGCGGTGCCACGCCCCGCTCGTCGCAGGCGTAGAAGTAGTCCGAGACCAGGCTCTTCGTCGCGTCGACGTTGTAGACGACCTGGGAGATGAAGAACGAACAGCCGCGCTCCTGCTTGGTCAGCATCCGCAGGTGCTCGTCACCGCGCGCCGAGTACCGCTCGGGAATCGTGACCGCGCCGAGCGGCAGGTCCGGCCGCAACTGCTCGCGCAGCTCCTGGGCCCGGGTGAGGCGCGTCTGCACCGGCTTCACCGACGACGAGGAGCCGACGAACACGGTCAGCACCCGATCGGCGTCGACCGTGCGGAGCCAGCCGGTCAGCTCGGCCTCCGGGTATTTGCCGACGCAGCGGTAGACGACGACCGGCCGCTCCCACGCGGACAGGTACTCGGCGTGGAACACCGCGGGGTCCATCGTCGGCAAGTAGGGGAACGGCCGCTGCTCGGGGTTGCGGTCGCTCTCGTCGTCGATGTCGTAGAGCACCAGGCCGTCGAGGTCGAGCCCGTCCAGCCGGCCCAGCGTGACGTCGGCGATCCGCGCCGCCTCGTCCGGCGAGACGCTTCGCCGCGGAGGCGTGAGCCCCAGTAGCAGGATCTCGCCACTCCCATCGGCTATCCCCATGGCTGCACGCTACCCGTGAGGGGTAACACCGGACCCATGCGCCTACGCGTCCTGACGATCAACGTCCAACACGACGCCGGTGACCCGCGCCGGACCGCGCGGATCAACGCCGAACTGCGCCGGCTGGCGCCGGACCTCGTGGTGTTCCAAGAGGTCTGCTACCCCGGTGAGCGGGATCAGCTCGCCGAACTGGTCGACGGCGTCGGGCTGCGCACCACGCACCAGGAGGCCGTCCTCGACCAGCTGCCACCGGACGCCGACGTGTACGGCGGCAGCGCGATCGCGACCCGCTGGCCGCATCGTGTGCTGGAGGTCGTCGAGGGCCGCACGGCGGACGGCCTGTACTGGTACACGCTCGCCGCGTCCGTCGGACTTCCCGGCCTCGGTCCGGTGCTGCTGCTTCATCCGACGACGTTCTGGAAGCCGGACGCCGAGGCGTATCGGGAGCGTCAGGTGCGGGAGGTGGCCGACCTCGACGCCCGCCACCGCACCGCGCTGCCGACGATCGTCGCCGGGGACTTCAACGCGGAGCCGGAGAGCCCGAGTATCCGCTACCTCGCCGGGCGGTACCAGGATGCGTGGGCGGTCGCGGGTGACGGACCCGGACACACCTGGACGGTCGACAACCCGCTGGGCGCCGCCGAGATCGAGCGGCTGATCGGGCAGCCCGGCATCCGGCAGCGGATCGACTACGTGTTCGTCGCGAACGCGCGGATCGAGGGTGTCCAGCTGGTCGGCGACCGCCCGGTGGACGGCGTCTGGCTCAGCGACCACTACGGCGTGCTGGCCGACCTCGATGTGACTACCGGCTCGTAGGGTCGTGCACCGGACGGCCCGCCGGGCCGCTGTCGGCGCCGGTCCCGGTGTCCTCCGGCAGCTCGACGGCCTTGCCCTCCCAGGTCAGCGCCTTCCAGCCGTCGGTGGGGGAGCCCTCCAGGACGACGATGCCGGTGTTGCTCAGCGCGTTCTCGGCCGCCCAGTCGACCTCGACGTTGTCCGCGCGCGCCGCGACCCACGCCCGGATCGCCGCACCGTGGCTGACCATTGCCACCGTGCCGGCGTCGGTGCCAGCCGCCTCGGCCACCACCGCGTCGAACCGGCCCATCGTCTCGTGTCCGTCCTCACCGCCGGGCATCCGGACGTCGAGCTCGCCCTTCGACCAGCCGAACACCGTCGTCAGATAGATCCGCACCGACTCGTTGTCGCCGAGCATCTCCAGGTCACCGGCCGCGACCTCGCGGATGCCGTCGCGGACCACCGGCTCCAGGCCGCGCGCTGCCGCCAGCGGGGCCGCGGTCAGGTGCGTGCGCACGAGCGTGGAGACGTACAGCGCCTCGATGTCCTCGTCCGCCAGCGCGGCAGGCAGCGCCGCGGCCTGCTCGTGGCCCAGCTCGGTCAGGCCGGGTCCGGGGACGGCGGTGTCGAGCAGGTGGGCGACGTTCGACGGAGTCTGGCCGTGGCGGATCAGGATCAGGCGCATGCCGGGGTCAACTCCGCGTGGTGAGGGGGCGTACCTCTCGATTCTCTCAAACCGCGCGCGGAGTGCTGCTCAGGTGCAGCTCGGAGCAGAAACCTTCAGCCGGGCGCCCGGCCGGCCGATCGGAACGGACAACTGTCGAGTGGCCGGTCACCGGTCGGTACACGAGGTCGAGGCGCGCATGACGACAGCGGGGGACACGGAAACCGGGGGCAAGCTCTCGGGCGTCGGGGTGGGGCAGAAGATCCTGCTGGCGGTGGCGGTCGTCGCCGTCGTCGCGCTGGTCACCGGAGGGTTGGCCTGGCAGCGGCTCGGTTCGCTGGACGACCGGATCCAGAACGTCAAGAACGAGAACATCGCCCGGCTCAACGCGCTGGTCGGCATCGAGGCCGGCCTCGCGTCGATGTACCGCGGGATCCTCAACATCTACGTGGTGCCGACCGCGACCGACAGCGAACAGATGGTCAAGGCCGGGCAGGAGGCGGTCACCACCGCGTTCGCGGAGTTCCAGTCCCACCCCAGCAGCTCGTCCGAGTGGAAGACGCAGGTCGCGGCGTTCGACGAGGCGTTCACCACGTACGTCGCGCTGGCGAACTTCCTGCTGTTCCAGGACCCGGTCCCGTCCGGCGTGTCGGTGCCGGCCGAGGGGACGGCCCGGACCACCGAGTTCGCGCGCGTCGAGAAGGCGTTCACGACGACGATCTCCACGTTGACCGAACTCGACGCCACCGAGGCGACCGACTCCGCCGACGACGCGCACTCCGCGGCGGTGAGTGCCCGGACGCTGATCGTCCTCGTGCTGATCGTGGGTCTGATCGCCGCGGCGGTGCTGGCGACGCTGGTCGGGCGGGGCATCGCCCGGCGGTTGACCCACGTCAAGGACGTGCTGGACCGGGTCGCCGACGGTGACCTGACCCAGCACGCGCGGGTCGACTCCGGCGACGAGGTCGGGCGGATGGCGCAGTCGGTGAACCGGGCGATCGAGTCGATCCGGCAGACCGTGGCGGCGCTGGCGAGCTCCGCGCGGACGCTGTCCGACTCCTCCCTGCAGCTCACCGCCTCGGCCGAGGCCATCTCCGGAACGGCCCAGGACACCTCCGCGCAGACGAGCGTGCTGGCGTCGGCGTCGGAGGACGTGTCGCGGAGCGTGCAGACGGTGGCCGCGGGTACCGAGGAGATGGGTTCGGCGATCCGGGAGATCTCGCAGTCGGCGAACGACGCGGCCGGCGTGGCGTCGCGGGCGGTGGACGCTGCCGCGCAGACCAACGCGACGGTGGCGAAGCTGGGTGAGTCGTCGGTCGAGATCGGCAACGTCGTCAAGGTCATCACGTCGATCGCGGAGCAGACCAACCTGCTGGCGCTCAACGCCACGATCGAGGCCGCGCGCGCCGGTGAGGCCGGTAAGGGCTTCGCGGTCGTCGCCAACGAGGTGAAAGACCTCGCGCAGGAGACCGCGAAGGCGACCGAGGACATCTCCAAACGCGTCGAGGCGATCCAGGCCGACACGGAGAGTGCCGTGGCCGCGATCGAGCAGATCTCGACGATCATCGCGCAGATCAACGACTATCAGATGACGATCGCCTCGGCCGTCGAGGAGCAGACCGCGACGACCAACGAGATGACGCGATCGATCACCGAGGCGTCGACCGGCTCGACCAGCATCGCCGACAACATCGCCAGCGTCGCGGCGGCGGCACAGACCACCACGGCCACCGTCGGCGAGACCCAGCGCTCGGCCGAGGAGCTGGCGCGCATGTCGTCGGACCTCCAAGCGCTGGTCAGCCGATTCCGGGTCTGAGGGAGGCGGGAAGCATGGAACGTCCGTCGGAGGAGTCGCTGGAGACCCAGCGCGCGGCCCTCACCGAGGCCTGCGTGGTCGCCGACGCCGAGGACGGCGTCGCGCAGGCCCGGTGCGCGGCGATCCTCGACGAGTTCGCCACCACCGTGCGGCGGCTCGCCGTACGCGCCGCCGACCTCGCCGCGGTGACCCGTGCCGGTGGGAGCCGCGCGGACGTGTCGGCGGCGACGTCGGCCGTGGACGACGCCAGGGCCGACGTCATGCGGGCGCAGTTGCGGGTCGTCGACGAGTGGACCGAGATCACCCGCGCCCGGCTCGACCGGGCACAGGAACTCTCCCAACAGGTGAGCCGGGTCTGCGCGTCCACGTCGGCGTTGACGACGCCGGACTCGACCGCTTGACCTGGAGTGCGCTCCAGGGGTTTGACTCGTCGCCATGGAGTACCGATACCTAGGACGGTCCGGAACCACCGTCAGTGAACTCTGCCTGGGCGCGATGACGTTCGGCCGCGAGGCCGACGAGCCCGACAGCCGCCGCATGCTCGATGCCTACGCCGACGCCGGAGGCAACTTCATCGACACCGCCGACGTCTACGGCGGCGGCGCCTCCGAGGAGATCACCGGCCGCTGGCTGAAGGGCCGGGACCGCGATCAATGGGTGATCGCCACCAAGGTGCGCTTCCCGACCGGCCCCGGCGTCAACGACGTGGGGCTCGGGCGCAAGCACCTCATCGCGTCGATCGACGCCAGCCTGCGCCGCCTGCAGACCGACTACGTCGACCTCTACCAGATCCACGGCTGGGACCGGGCCACGCCGCTGGAGGAGACACTCTCGACACTCGACGCGCTGGTCACCGCCGGCAAGGTCCGCTACCTCGGCGCGAGCAACGTCACCGGCTGGCAGCTGCAGAAGGCCCTCGACCTCAGCCGCGCGCTCGGTTACGAGCGGTTCCTCACGCTGCAGCCGCAGTACAACCTGCTGGCGCGCGCCACCGAGTGGGAGCTGGTGCCGGTCTGCCTGGAAGAGGGCGTCGGCATGGTGCCCTGGGCGCCGCTGCGCGGCGGATGGCTCTCCGGCCGCTACACCCGGGAGCTGACCGGGCCGCCCGCCGGCTCGCGGGTCGAGACCGCGGAGAAGGAGGGCTGGAGCGAGACCTGGGACGTGTACGCGAACGAGCACACCTGGGGCATCGTCGACGCGCTGCAGGAGGTGGCCGCCGCGCGCGGGAAAACCATCGCCCAGGTCGCGATCCGCTGGGTCGTGCAGCAGCCGGGCGTCACCGCGCCGATCATCGGGGCCTCCCGGTTCGACCAGCTCGAGGCGAACCTCGGGGCGGTCGGCTGGAACCTGACCGACTCCGAGCTCGACCGGCTGGCGACGGTCAGCGCGGTCCACGGGCAGTACCCGTACGACGGGACGATGCGGGACATCATCACCGATCGCTGAGCGGACTTTCTTTCGCGCCCCCGCCCACGCGGGGGCGCGATTGATTACAGTGTTACACGTGTCAGAGATCCCCACGCTGTACGACTGGGCGGGCGGCCGTCCCGCGTTCGAGCGCCTGATCAACGCCTTCTACAACCGGGTGGAGGGCGACGAACTCCTGTCTCCGCTGTTCCCCGGCGGGGTGTCCGATGAGCACCGAACCCACGTCACCGCCTGGTGGAGCGAGGTGTTCGGCGGGCCTGCCGACTACACCGATCACCACGGCGGCTACCACCACATGGTGAACAAGCACGTCAACCTCGGCATCACGAACGAGCAGCGCTTCCGCTTCGCGTCGCTGATGAGCCTGGCGGCCGACGACGCCGGCCTTCCGGCCGACCCGGAGTTCCGCGCCGCGTTCGTCGGCTACGTCGAATGGGGGACGCGCATCGCGCTGGCGAACGCGGCCCCGGGCGCCGAGATCGTGCAGCAGGCCCCGGTGCCGCGCTGGGGCTGGGGCGTCGCGCCGCCCTACCTCCCCGGTACCTAGCTCAGAGCCAGCCGCGGCGGCGCAGCAGCAGCCAGAGGCCGGTCGAGAGGACGACGATCACCGTCGTGCTGACGATCCAGCCGGCGTGGTGCTCGAACCCGGGGTACGGGACGTTCTGGCCGTAGTACCCGGTCACCGCGGTCGGCACCGCGATGATCGCGGCCCACGCGGCCAGCTTCTTCGTCACCTCGTTGAGCTGCTGACCCTGGAAGTTCTGTTCGCTCTCCAGGATGCTCGCGATCCGGTCGCGGGCGTTCTCCACGGTCTCGGCGGCCCGGAGCACGTGGTCGTGGACGTCCTCGAAGTACGGCGTCAGGAGGTCGTGCGCGAGGTGGTGCTCGCCGGCGTTGCGCAGGATCCGCTCGACGACCTCCCGCATCGGCGCGACCACCCGGCGCAGCTGCAGGACGACCCGGCGCAGCTCGAACGCCCGGCGCCGCACGTCGACGCCCGGCTCGCGGCGCGCCGCGAACAGCTGGTCCTCGAGATCGTCGAGCGTGTCGTCCAGCTGCTCGGAAACGTCGTACTGGCCGTCGACCACGGCGTCCAACAAGCCGTGCACGAGGAACCCGACGCCGCCGGAGGCGAGCTCCGGGCTGGCGTCCCACCGGGCCTGTAGCGCGTCGATGTCGAACGCGGCCTTGCGCACGGTGATCAACGCTCGCGGGGTGATGAACGCGCTGACCTCGCTGGTGGTCAGCTCCGCGCCGTCGACGTCGAACGCGACCGCGTGCATGTTCGCGAACAGGTGGGTGGGGTAACGATCGAGCTTGGGACGCTGCTCCTGCTGGACGGCGTCCTCGACCGCGAGCGGGTGCAGGCCGAACTCCTGGACGACGATGCCGAGGTCGGCCTCGTCCGGTTCGTGCAGGTCCAGCCAGACGACACCGTCCGGCGTGGACGCCAGCCGGTCGCTGATCTCCTCGGCCGGGAAACCCTCGGCGATCACGCGGCCGTCCTGATAGAGGCGGGTGCGCGTCGGGCACTGCGGCGGGACCGCGCTGCTGACGCTGTGGTCGGGCGCGCCGGGCGTCTGCGGATCGCCCTCGGCGGGCCGGGGTGCGGGAACGGGAGCGTCGGTCACAATCATCCAGCTTTCCACCCGGACACGGCGCGGAACCGTCAGGGAGTGCTACGGAGTGACGGTGCCCAGTGCACACCGGTGCAGCGCCTGCCCGACGTCGTCGGTATGCACGAACGGGCCGGCCCCTTCGCGCCGACGAACCGCGGGCCGGCCACCGCGCACGGGCGCACCACGAACGCCAGGTGGACGACGACGTCGGCGCCGTCGAAGGCGGTGCGCAGGGCGTCGGGGTCACGGACGTCGCCCCGGAGTTGCTCGACCGCACCGTCGGCGCGCGGCGGGTGGCGCGCGAGGCCGACCACGCGGCCGATCCGGTCGTCCGCGGTCAGCAGCGGGAGGAGACCCGAGGCCAGCGTGCCGTCGAGCCGGTGACGGCGACCGCGAGCGTTCGTTGCGTGGTTATCGTCGGTACCTCCTCCGGCGCGGGTTCCCGGGGGCGGTCGGGCGAAACCGGCAGGCAGCGTAGGGTCGCGGGGTGACGAGCGATCCGGGACCTTCTGGCGGCGGGCCGGCAACCGTCCGCCGAGCTGACACCGGCGGGGTCACCGTCCGGCGGGCCTCGGCCGCGGACGCCGCCGACCTCTGCGCGCTGAGCCTGCGCGCGATCCGGCAGTCCGCCGCCACGCACTACGACGCCGCCCAGCTCGAGGCCTGGGCGGGCGCACGCTCGATTCCGCAACACCGCACGCTGATCGACCACACGCTCACGCTCGTCGCCGAGCACGACGGCGCGGTCGCGGGCTTCGCGAGCGTCGCGCTCGAACCCTGGACGAAGCTGGAACGCGGCGAAGTCGACCAGCTGTTCGTCGACCCCGCCCACGGCGGACGCGGCGTGGCCCGCGCCCTGCTCACCGCCGTCGACGAGGCGGCCGCCGGGCACGGCCTCGACGCGCTGGTCACCCACGCGTCGTGGCGGGCGGCACCGGTGTTCGAACGGCACGGGTACACGCGCGAGGAGGTCGAGACCGTGCACCTCGACGGCCAGGTCCTGACCCGCGTCCGCATGCGCCGCCGGCGGCCTTCAGTCGGATAAGTTGCCGTCCAGGAAGTGCTCGGCGAGGTCCGGGCGGCTCATCAGGCACGGCAGCGTCGTCAGCCGCCGGAACAGGGCCTCCGCGCCGAACGGCAGTGCCTCGGCCGCTTTCCGGCGGGCGTCGGCCACCCCGTCGAACCGGCCGATCCGGCGAGCCTCGTCGAACACCTCGTGGAACTGTTCGGCCCGCCGGACCACTTCCAGGGTCATCGCGTAATCCATCTCTGCTCCTCGCCCGGTCGTTCGGCACGCCGTATCCGGCAGACGGCGTGTCTCCTCCGCAGACACAGAGCGGGCCACGTATCCGCTGATACGTGGCCCGCTGAATTCGCTGTGAGTGAGTGCGTCGCCCGAGGCGGGTCAGCGCAAGCCGGCGAACAGGTCGGTCTCCGGCGTCGGAGCGTTCGTGGTGTCCCGCACCCGGACGAACGTCTCGGTGCCCATGATCTGGCCGAACCGCTCCCGGCCCAGGTCGAGTAAGAACGCGCCGTCACTCTGGCTGGCATGCGCGGCCAGCGCGTCGTACTTCTGGTCGGTCACCGCGCTGACGTCGATCCACGCCGAGATCTGCTCGTCCGGCACGCCCTGCGGCGCATCGGCCGTCTCCGACTCGTCCCACTCGACGCCGAGCTCCCGCATCTGCTCGACGATGTTCGCCATCCACGACCGGGGCGTCGCGCCCCAGTACACCTTCGGGACGTCGCCGACCAGGTCGACCGCGGCCATCGTCACGCGGTGCGTCTGGAGGTGGTCGGGGTGCGGGTAGCCGCCGTTCTCGTCGTAGGTGACGATCACGTCGGGCCGGTACTGCGTGATCAGCGCCGCCAGGCGCGCGGCGGCCTCGGCGACCGGCGTCGACCAGAACGAACCGGGAGCGTCGTTGGTTGGCCAGCCCGGCATCCCGGAGTCGCGGTAGCCGAGCATCTCGGAGTGGGTGACCTTGAGCGCGGCGCAACTCGCCGCCAGTTCGGTGCGCCGGACCGCGGCGACGGCGTCCGGATCGTGGCCGGGCTCACCCGGCTTGACGCCGCCCGGCCCGTCCCCGCAGCTGCCGTCCGTGCAGGTGACGACGATCGTGGTGACTCCCTCGGCCGCGTACCGGGCGAGGATCCCGCCCGTGCCGGTGGCTTCGTCGTCCGGGTGGGCGTGCACAGCCATCAGCGTCAGGCTCATGCCGTCAGCCTAGTGGCGCGTAAATCTTCACTCCGGTGATCGCCCGTCGATAGGGAACTGCGTCATCTCATCGGTGGGGGTCGGGTGTCCGGGCTACTGCGCAAGCTCCGTATCGGCACGCGGTTGTCGGTGGCGTTCGTCGTCGTCGTAGTGATCCTGAGCACCGCGGTCGTCGGTGCCGTGCTCGGCATCAACGCCCAGCAGTCGTCCGCGTCGCGCGCCCGGACGCTGGAGAACGTCGTGCGGGTCTCGGAATCGATCAAGTTCTACGACGCCGACGTCAGCGGATGGCAGGTCGCCTACGCCTGGGACACCCGCCGGATCGGACCCGCGCAGGCCGTCGCCGCGTCGTCCGGGAACCGGGCCGGGTTCCTGGCCGCCCGGGAGAAGCTGGAGGCGGTGCTGGACTCGATGCCGACCGGCGACCTGACGTCGGCCGAGCGGGAGCTGTTCGACGGGATCCGCGCGGCCTGGGTCGAGTACTTCGAGCAGGATGACAAGGCCGTCGCCGCGTACGCGGCCGGTTCGCTGGCGGCCGGCGACGCGATCGTGCTGGGGCCGGGATACGAGATCTACTTCCAGCTGGTCGAGGACGTCGACAAGATGGTGTCGTCGCTGAACAGCCGGTTGGAGAGCGAGCAGGCCGACGCGAACTCGGCCGCCAGGGCCGTGAAGACCGCGGTGCTGACCGCGCTCGTCGTCGCGATCATCCTCGCTGCGCTACTGGCCTTCGTCGTCACCCGGAGCATCACCCGGCCGCTCGACCGCACCGTCGAGACGCTGCGCCGCGTGGCCGCCGGAGACCTCACCGCGACGCCGGAGCCGAACGGAGCCGACGAGGTCACCACCGCCGACCGCGCGCTCGCCGAGGCGGTCGACAACACCCGGGCCGCGGTCACCGCGCTCAGCCACGGCGCGGCCACGCTGACCGGCCTCGCGGGTGGATTGTCGACGACCGCGCAGACGCTCACCGCCAGCAACCACGAAACCGCTGCTCAGGCCGGTCGCGTCTCGAGCGCCGCCGAGCACGTCTCGACGAACGTCCAAACGGTTGCGGCGGGAAGCGAGGAGATGGGTCAGTCGATCCAGGAGATCGCCCACAACGCCGCGGAAGCGGCGAGGGTCGCCGCGCACGCCGTCACGACCGCCGAGTCGACGACGTCGATCGTCTCCCGGCTCGGCGACTCCTCGACCGAGATCGCGTCGGTCGTGCGGGCGATCACGTCGATCGCGGAACAGACGAACCTGCTGGCGTTGAACGCGACGATCGAGGCCGCGCGCGCCGGCGAGTCGGGCAAGGGGTTCGCGGTGGTCGCGAACGAGGTCAAGGAACTGTCCCAGGAGACCGCCAAGGCGACCGAGGACATCGTCGGCCAGGTCGACGCGATCCAGGGGGACACGAACGCCGCGGTGGTCGCGATCGCTGAGATCTCGGACATCATCGGTCAGATCAGCGCGTTCCAGAACACGATCGCCGCCGCTGTCGAGGAGCAGACCGCGACCACCGCCGAGATGGCCCGCAACGTCTCCGGGGCCGCCGAGGGGTCCGGCGAGATCGCCGCGAACGTGTCCGGGGTGGCGCAGGCGAGCGAGCGGACGGCGGCGGAGCTGGCCGAGGTGACGGCAGCGGCGTCGTCGCTGGATGCCGCGGCGCGAGAACTGCGGTCGGTCGTCGAGAAGTTCCGCGTCTAGGCCGCGAGAACCAGCGCGGCGAGTGCGCCGGCCATCCACGCCTCGTACTCCTCGTTCGTCCATCCGCGCTCGGTGAGCAGCATCCAGACGGCCGGTGAGTTCAGCGTCCACACCAGGTCGCGGGCGCGGTCCCGGTCCAGGCCGGGTCGCAGCCAGCCGCGTTCGTCCCAGGCGGTGGTGGCCATCGTCGTCCCGGTGAGGCGCTCGGCGTCGACCGTCGTCATGAACGCGTCCAGGTCGGGATCACTCCCGCGCGCCGACGACACCACCCGCATGAGGTCACCGGCGCGGCTGACCAGCCAGGCCGAGAGCGCCGCGTACGCGCGCGCGGCCTCCGCCGGGCCCGCGGCGTTCCGGACCGCCAGCGCCTGCGGCCGGGCGGCGATCGGCACCGGCTCCTCGTCGCCGGCCATCGCGACGTCGTAGACGTCCTTCAGCAGGCGCGCCTTGTTACCGAAGCGCTTGTAGACGGTCTCCTGGGACACCCCGGCCGCCTCGGCGACCGCCCGGATCGTCGTGCCCGCGTAGCCGCTCTCGAGGAACGAGTCCCGGGCCGCGGCCAGGATCGCGGAGCGGGTGCGGTGGGCAGCGGCGGCGCGGCCGCGGTTGTCGTAGGGCATGGGGCTCCGGGGAATTCGCCTGTCGGATTTTCGATACAGCGTACTGTCCCAGATTTCGGTACAGTCCGGTGTATTGAATAGGAGGCAACGATGACTTCTGCTGCCACGGCCGACGCCGTAAGCCGGTCGATCGGATTGATGGCCGACGGCACGCTCGACGACCTGCGTGCGGTGATCCATCCGGAGGCGCGCAACCGCGAGGCCGCCCAGGAGCCGCCGGACTGCCGGGGGAGCGGTCCGGAAGCGTTCTGGGCCACCGCGCAGTGGCTGCGCTCGGCGTTCGACGACCTGGCGTTCACCGTCGACACCGTGCTCGTGGACGGTGACCTCGCCGCCACCCACGGCACGATGTCCGGCCGCCACACCGGCGACTTCGTGATCTGGACGCCGGACGGACGGGTCGAGCGCGCGTTCGCCCCGACCGGGCGGCGCTTCGAGGTGCACCACGCGCACTTCGTCCGGATGCGGGACGGGTTGATCGTCGAACACTGGGCGGTCCGCGACGATCAGTCGCAGGCGTTGCAACTCGGCTGGATCCCGCCGTCGCCGGGGTATCTGCTGCGCTGCGCGCGGGCGACCCGGCGGGCGCGGCGGGCCGCGGCGGCGTAGCCGGGCCGCTGTGGCGGCGTCGCTCGCAGGTAGTCTGTCGGCAGTCGGAGGGAGTCGCGTGTCCGTCGAGCCGTTGCCGAACCTGGATCGCACCACCCTGCGAGAGCGGGCCCTCCAAGCCTTGCGATCGGCGATCACGTCAGGTGCGTACCGGCCCGGGGATCACCTGGGCGAGGTGGAGCTCGCCGGCCGTCTCGGAGTGAGCCGCGGGACGGTCCGTGAGGCTCTGCGGCATCTCCAGCAAGAAGGATTGGTGACTGTCAGCCACCGATCCATGCTCCGGGTCAACTCGTTGTCCGAGGACGAGATCCGCGGACTGTTCCGCGTCCGGGCCGCGTTGGAGGGTCTCGCGGTGCGCGAGATCATCGCGCTGCCGGATCGCGCGTCGGCGGTGGCTGCTCTCCGCGTCTCGCTCCGCGCGATCGAGGCGGCCGGCGACTTCTCGGCCCAGGTCGAGGCTGACCTCGGCTTTCATGTTCGGCTGTGTGAACTCACCGGCAATACGATGCTCGTCGAGTCGTGGCGGCATCTCGAGGGCCGGATCCGGGTGACGATCATGAACCGCGATCCGGAAGATGCGCCGGCCATGATGACTCCGGAACGGCATGCGCTCATCGTGGGCGCGATCGAGCGGGGCGATGTGGACGCGGCGATTGCTGTGGTCGAGGACCACATGACCGGCGCTGCCGAGCACTTCACGGCCCCCGAACGCTGACCCGGCGAGCCTCCGCTCTCCGCCGGCGCCGCTGACCGTTCAGCTCGACCCGTCGAGCGGGCCGCCTATTGACAGACCGTGGAAAGGGGTTCATCGTGGCGAGACATTGTTGACTGTTAACAGTCGGCAGAGCACCGCCATCGTGACCGCCCCGACAACGATCAGCGGAGATCACCATGTCCGGACTGGAAACCCCCCGTGCCGCGGTGCACGGCACGCCCGCGCGACGCAGAGTCGCGATCGGTTCCTCGGTCGGCGCGACGATCGAGACGTATGACTTCATCGGCTTCGGCACCGCCGCGGCCCTCTACTTCAACGAGGTCTTCTTCCCCTCGTCCGACCCGTTGTCCGGCACGCTGCTGTCGTTCGCGACTCTCGGGATCGGGTTCGCCGTCCGGCCGCTCGGCGGCATCGTCGGCGGCTACCTGGGCGACCGGATCGGCCGCAAGCCGGTGCTCGTCGGCTCGCTCCTGCTGATGGGAGTCGCCACCGTCCTGATCGGACTTCTCCCCACCTACCAGATGATCGGCATCTGGGCTGCGGTGCTGCTGGTCGCCGTCCGGGTCGTCCAGGGCCTGGCGTTCGGCGCCGAATGGGGCGGCGCGATCCTGATGACGTTCGAACACGCGCCGTGGCGCAAACGCGGCCTCTACACCGGCATCACCCAGGCCGGGTTCCCGCTGGGGCTGCTGCTGGCCAACACCGCGTTCCTGGTCAGCGTCCCCCTCGGTGATCAGTGGGCGTGGCGGGTTCCGTTCCTGCTCAGCGCCGTCCTGATCGTCGTCGGCATCATCATCCGGCTGAAGGTCGAAGAGTCGCCGGAGTTCGAGGAGCTCAAGGCCGAGGGCGACGTCTCGCACAATCCGCTGCTCGAGGTGCTGCGCACCGGGTGGCGCGACATCCTCCGCGCGTTCTGCCTGCGGATCACCGAGACCGCCGGCTACGCGATCTCGGTGACGTTCGTCCTGTCGTACCTATCCAGTGAGGACCTCGCCGATCGATCGCTGACGCTGTTCTCGCTGATGCTCGCCGCCGGGATCGGCATTTTCGCGACGACGGCGTGGGGTGCGCTGACCGACCGGGTCGGGCGTCGTCCGGTGTACCTGTTCGGGACCGCGATCACCGTCGCATGGGGCGTGCCGTTGTTCCTGATGCTCAACACCGGTGCGGCGTTCGCGATCGTACTGGCCTTCGTCATCAGCTACGCGATCTGCCAGAACTGCCTGGCCGGCGTGCAGGGAGCCTGGTTCTCCGAGCTGTTCGCCGCCCGCACCCGCACGACCGGCGCGTCGCTGGCCTACCAGCTCTCGGCCGTCGTTTCCGGATTCACGCCGTTGATCGCCACCGCGTTGTTCGCCGGAGTCGGCTGGATCGGCCCGGCGCTGCTGTTCACCGGGTACGGGCTGCTCGGCCTGTTCGCCGCCGTGCTGACGCCGGAAACCTGGGGCGCGGCCAAGCGCGCCGAGATCGCGGCGCTGGAGCGGGCAGCGGCCGCGCCGGACGTCGTGCGGCCGAACTCTGTGACCAGCGCATGAGCCTTGCCGACCCTGGAGAAACCGCCATGACGACAACGACCATCGAGACGAAGGCGACTCGGATCGCCCAGGCCGCGACCCGCATTCGCCGCAGCGCCTTGCTGATGGGGGAGGTGCAGGGCCAGGGCTACATCGGCCAGGCCCTCGGCGTGGCTGACGTCCTCGCGGTTTTCTACACCCGCGGTGACGGCGAGTTGCGGCTGCGGCCGGACGACCCGCACTGGGACGGCCGCGACCGGTTCCTGCTCTCGATCGGGCACTACGCGATCGCGCTGTACGCCGCGCTCGCCGAGGCGGGCACGATCCCGCCCGAGGAGTTGGAGACCTACGGTGCGGACGAGTCCCGGTTGCCCATGTCCGGCATGGCCTCCTACACACCCGGCATGGAGATCTCCGGTGGCTCACTCGGCCACGGGCTCGGCGTCGCCTGCGGAATGGGCCTGGGCTTGCGGCACCGCGGGAACCCCGCGCGGGTTTTCAACCTGCTCTCCGACGGAGAGCTCGACGAGGGTTCGACCTGGGAGGCCGCGATGGCCTGCGCGCACCACGGCCTGTCCAACGTGACCGCGATCGTCGATGTCAACGGCTTGCAGGCCGACGGCCCGACGACAGGCGTGCTGCGCACCGAACCGGTGACCGCCAAGTGGGAGGCGTTCGGCTGGCACGCGGTCCGGGTCGATGGCAACGACGTGCCAGCGCTGCTCGCCGGGTTGGACGAGATCCGCGCCCACCCCGACGCGCCGTCGGTGCTGATCTGCGACACCCGCATCGGCCATGGCGTGCCGTTCCTGGAGACCCGGGAGAAGGCGCATTTCATGCCGGTCGCCGAACACGAATGGGACGCCGCCCGCCACGCCCTGGAAGGAGACCGCTCGTGAGCGCACCGGTCAAGCGGCTGACCACGTCGGCGATGATCGCCTCGTTCGCCGACGCGGACCAGCGCACGAACTCCGCCCCGTTCGGGCACGCGCTCGCCCGGCTCGCCGACGAGCGTCCGGAGATCGTCGGGCTCTCGGCTGACCTGGCCAAGTACACCGACATGCACGTCTTCCGCGACGCCCACCCCAACCGGTTCTTCCAGATGGGCATGGCCGAGCAGGCCATGCTCGGAGCAGCCGCCGGGCTCGCCGAAGTCGGGCTGGTGCCGTTCGCGTCCACGTACTCGGTGTTCGCCACCCGCCGGGCCTACGACTTCCTCTGCTTGGACATCGCCGAGCCGTACCTCAACGTCAACGTCGTCGGCGCGCTACCCGGCCTGACCACCGGATACGGCCCCAGCCACCAGGCCACCGAGGACCTGGCGATCCTGCGCGCCTGCCCGAACCTGACGATCGTCGACCCCTGCGACTCGGTCGACATCGAGCAGGCGGTCCCAGCGCTCGCCGACCACCCGGGGCCCACGTACCTGCGCCTGCTGCGCGGCAAGGTGCCCACCGTCCTCGACGAGTACGACTACCGCTTCGAACTCGGCCGCGCCGCTTCGCTGCGCGACGGCAACGACGTCGTCTTCATCTCCACCGGGCTGATGACGATGCGCGCCCTGCAGGCCGCGGAGCGTCTGCAGAAAGACCATGTGGACGCCGCGGTGCTGCACGTTCCGACGATCAAACCGCTGGACACCGCCGCGATCCTGAACGCCGTCCGGGGCGATCGGCTCGTAGTGACCTGCGAGAACCACACCCGGATCGGCGGCCTGTCCGAAGCCGTCGCGGCCGCCGTCGCCTACGCCGGCATCGCCACCCGGATCGTGCCCGCCGCACTGCCCGACGAGTTCCTCGCCGCCGGTGCGCTCCCCACCCTGCACGACCGCTACGGCCTGTCCACCGACGCGCTCTGCGCTCGGGTCAAGAAGGAGCTGCAATGACCGTCAGCGACCGCACCGCCGTCGTCACCGGCGCCGCCTCGCGCCGGGGCATCGGCCGGGCCACCGCCCAGGCCCTCGCGTCGGCCGGCTGGAACGTCGCGATCCTCGATCTCGACGAGGCTGCCGCGAAAGCCACCGCCGACGAGATCGCCGCCGAGAGCGGCGTACAGACCTTCGGGCTCGCCTGTGACGTCACCGACGAGGACGCGGTCGCCGCGGCGGTCGACGCACTTGCCGCCGGCGCGCCACCGGTCGGGGCGCTGATCAACAACGCGGGTGTCACCTCGCCGACCCGGTTTCTGGAGGTCGAGGGCGCGGAGTGGGATCGCATCTTCGCGGTCAACGTCCGAGGCGCTTACAACATCACCAGGCGCCTCGCGCCCGGGATGGCCGAGCGGGGCTACGGCCGCATCGTCTTCCTGTCGTCGGTGTCCGCCGAACGCGGCGGGGGAGTGTTCGGGGGTGTCGCCTACTCCGCGGCCAAGGCGGCTCAGCTCGGCTTCGCACGCGCTCTGGCCCGCGAACTCGGGCCGAGCGGTGTGACGGTGAACTGCGTGGCACCCGGTCTGATCGATACCGACATCACCGGCGGGGCCCTGGAGGGCGACCGCAAGGACGCGCTGATCGCCGGCATCCCGGTCGGGCGCAACGGCCGGGTCGCCGACGTCGCGGACCTGATCACCTACCTCTGCCGCGAGGAATCCGGCTACATCACGGGAGCCACGTACGACGTCAACGGCGGCTCGCACATCCATTAGCAGGACCTCAGCGGCCGAGCCGGGCCAGGGCGTCGAGGGTCTCCAGGTCCTCGAACGCCACGAGCTGGACAGGACCATCGCCGCCGATCGCGCACCCGCTCGGCACCGCGCAAGATGCCTCGCCGAGTCGGTAGCTGACCTTACTCAGCGTCCAGTGCCTCGATCAGGTCGAGGTCTCGGACGCAGAAGCCGTGGTGCTCGAACGTCTCGTTGAGCACCGTGCCGAGGCACTGCCGCACCGAGCGGCCCCGGGCGTACGGCGGCCAGACGTCGTCGTCGGGCACCGGCGCTCGCGCCGCGAGCTGCGCAGTGGTGACCTCGTCGAGCCAGGCCTCGAGCTCGGCGGCCTGCGCGTTCCGCACGCTCACGATCTCGTCGAGAGCGGGCTCGAGCGAGAGGTCAAGCCCGTGCGCTCCACGGTAGGGCTCGACGGTCGTCCCGATGCCCATCGGCGTGAACAGCTCCGTCGAGCCCAGACAGCAGCGGCGGAACCACGAGTCGTGGACGAAGACGAGGTGGCGCATCGTCTGCACGGCCGACCACTCGCCGTTCACGCTGCGGCGCTCGATGCCGGGCGTACGGCGGATTCGCTCGATCGTGGCGGCCCAGCCGGCATGGAGCTGACGCGATGCCTCGCGCAGATCGGCAGGGTCCTCGGAGCGGATCAGCGCCCGCACCGGGTGACGCCGGTCGAGCTCCGCCTCGACGTATTCGGTGACCTCGACACCGTTGACCACCAGGTTGGTGATGAGCCCGTCGATCACGGCATCCTGCATGACGACGCCGATCAGGCGTGCCCCGGTCAAATCGCACTCGCGGAACTCCGCACCGTGCAGATCCTCGTCGACGTACCGCTTCATGCTCCGCATATTAGGTCCGAGGACCGACAAGACTGGCTCCCCGGCTTGACCGACGATCTGCTCGACGGACTCAGGGACGCCGCCCGCGACAGCGGCTTGGGGCGTCTCGGTATCTCGAAGCGCGGCATTTTCGGCGTCCGGCGAGACCGCGTCCTCGATGTCGATGACGGTCAGTGGACGCCCGACCGTTGGGGTGGCCGGGCGCTGACGGGAAGTCAGTTCGGGCGGAGGTCGCGCACCACGATGTCCAGTAGAGGTGCCTGGATGCCGGGCGGTCGGTACGCGCCGATGAACCGGCGGTGTCCCGCTGCGGGGTCTCGACCTGGACCTCACCACGATCACCGGCCCTCCGGCCGACGTCTGGACCGCCCTGCTCCGGATCTCCACCCTGTGCGCGGGACTCAGCCTGCTCGTGCCGTTCGCCGTGGTGGTACGCCGCTACCCGCGCGCGACCGGCACCGACCGTGTCCGGATGCGCTGGCTGCTGTGGGCCGCCGTCGTCGACGTCCTCGTCATGCTTTCGTTGTTGGTGTTTCCGCAGGGCTGGACCGACGTCGCGCTGCCGGTCGCGGTCGGCCTGACCGGCGCGGCGGTGGCGGGCATCGCCCGTCCGGGGCTGCTCGACATCGACCGTCTGCTCGGCGGGACGCTGCTCTACGGTGGCTTGGCGATCGCCGTCGTGCTCGTCGACCTCGCCGTCGTCGGAGGCACCACCGCCCTACTCGGCAGGCGTGACGTGGTGCTGCTCGCGCTCACCGTCGTCCTGGTCTTCTACGCTCCGTTGCGGGACCGGCTCTGGCGGGTGATCCGCCGGTTCGCGCTCGGACGCCGCGACGATCCGTACGGTGTCGTCGCAGGGCTCGCCGAGCAGCTCGAGCGCTCCGACGAACCCTAGGAGCAACTGCTCACGGTGGTCCGCACCGTCGCCGAGGCGTTCCGCTCCCCGTACGTCGCGGTCGAGGTCGACCGGTCCGGCGGCGAACGCCTGGTGGCTTCGCACGGCCGTCGGCCGGCGTCCACCCCGGCGTTGCCGATCACGTTCCGGGGCGAGGAGGTCGGGCGGCTGGTGCTGCCGAGCGGCGGCCCGCGGGCCGCATTGTCGCCCCGCGACGAAAAACTGCTGGGGGACGTCGTGCGGCAAGCCGCCGCAGCCTCTCGCGCCGGCTACCTCGCGGCCGAGCTGCAGCGCAGCCGCGAACGGCTGGTCACCGCACGCGAGGAGGAGCGACGCCGGCTACGCCGGGACCTGCACGACGGGCTCGGGCCGAGCCTGGGTGCCGTCGCGCTGCGTATCGACGCCGCCCGGAACCTGGCATCGTCCGCACCGGAAAAAGCGGACGAACTGCTCCGTCAGGCGCGCGACGACGTGACCACCGCCGTCGCCGACGTCCGCCGTCTCGTGCACGACCTGCGGCCGCCCGCGCTGGACGACGTCGGCCTGCTCGGCGCCGTCCGCCAGCAAGCCGAGCGGCTGCGCGGACCGGGACTCACCATCGAGGTCGACGCCGGGTCGACCCTCGAGGGCCTGCCCGCCGCGGTCGAAGTGGCCGCGTACCGGGTCGCGTCCGAGGCGCTCACCAACGTCGTCCGGCACGCTAAGGCGTCCTCGTGCCACGTATCTTTGGCGGTCGACGCGGACGCCTTGGTCGTCGAAATCACCGATAACGGGATCGGAATCCCGGCGGCGACGCCGACCGGGGTCGGGCTAGTTTCGCTGCGTGAGCGCGCCGCGGAGCTCGGCGGCCGGTGCGAGATCCTGTCCCCCGCGAGCGGCGGCACCATTGTTCGTGCCAGGCTGCCGCTCGCCGAGCTGGAGGTGGCCGGTGGCTGAGGAGCCGATCCGGATCGTGGTCGCCGACGATCACCCCGTCTTCCGCGACGGTCTAGCGGTCTTGCTCACCTCGGTGCCAGGCTTGGACGTCGTCGGCGTGGCCGCCACCGGCGTCGAAGCCGTCGAGCTCGCGCTGGAGTTGCAGCCGGACGTCGTCATCATGGACGTGCAGATGCCAACGCTCAACGGCATCGACGCCACCCGCCGGATCGCCGACTTCTTCGCTGCGGGCCCAGCGCCTACGGAGGCGTTTCCCGGGCTCACCGCGCGGGAGCGGGAGATCCTCGAGTTGGTCGCGGCCGGGCGGTCGAACCCGCAGATCGCGGCAGCGCTGTACCTGTCACCGAAGACCGTGCGGAACAACGTGTCGAACATCTTCGCCAAGTTGCACGTGACCGACCGGGCGGAGGCGATCGTGCGGGCACGGGAGGCGGGGCTCGGGCGGTCCTGAGCGCGGAGGTGGTCCCCGGGGTGGCCTGGGAAGAGCAGGTGGACGTGCTCCGGGGGAGGGGGATCCCCGACTTGGGAGTTCGTTCGGGCATTGGGTAAGGTTTCACCAGCGGTCGCCGAGAGGCGGTCCCGCGTCCGGGTGGCGGAATGGCAGACGCGCTAGCTTGAGGTGCTAGTGCCCGCAAGGGCGTGGGGGTTCAAGTCCCCCCTCGGACACAACCCATAAGCACATGGCCTTCGGGCCTGGCTGCGGCCGTGACGGTTCGCCGGCCCGGGTGGTAGGTCAAATCCAAGTTCAGGCTTCGGTAGACCTGTGCCCGGTCGGCCGGGTCGGCATCGATCAGGATTCGGCGGATACCGCCTAGAGCGCTGACCAGCGCTTCTATTTCTTCGGTCGTCATTCGCTGACGTCCCGTCAGTTCGCGGATCTTGGCCTCGGCCTGGACGCGTTCGGCCTGGACCTCGGCTGTCCATTGCTGGATGAGTATCGGATCGGTGCCGGCTTCCAGCGCGGCGCGGTACCGCTGGAGCCGCTGTCCGCAAGACTGGATGGTTTCCTTCGCGGCAGCGAGTGCACTGTCGTCCGTGCTGTCTTGTGCCTCGCTCATTGCGGTGAGCGTCTCGGTTAGCTTGGCCGGCGCGAACGCCTGGGTGAGCCACTCGTCGACCGGGCCTGCGAGGACGTCCTCCCGGAGGTAGACCGCCTTCGGGTGCTCAACGTGATTGGCGGCGGCGTAGTCGGCCGGGTAGCGGCACCGGTAGTGGTTGCGGCCGTTGTTGAAGTTGCCCTGCATCAGCCGGCCGCATAGCCCGCACCGAACTCGGCCGGAGAACAGGTAGTGCCGCTGCATGGTGCGGGTCTTCCGGACGTTCGGCCGGCGGGCTCCCGCGGCGGCGAGTGCCTGAACGCCCTCGAAGTCCTCGGGCGTGACGATCGCGGGATGCGTCGGCTTGGCGGACCAGATCCAGGTGTCCTTGTCGTTCCAGCGCATCTTGGTCTCGTGGCCGAGTGCGACGTCTTCGACGTCGATCAGTACCTCGTCCTTGCGCTGCTTGTTCCAGACCTCCCGACCCGTGTAGCGCGGGTTGAGCAGGATCGCGCGGACGGCGGACTTGCTCCACGCGACGCCCGTTCGGTGGCTGTTGCGCTTCCGGTCGTGGGCTGAGGGGCACGGAATGCCGTCTCGGGTGAGTCCCTGGGCGATCGCGAAGAAGCCCATACCGTCGAGGTACTCCGCGTAGATCCGAGCGACGATCGGCGCGGCGACCGGGTCGAGTTCGAGCACATGGAGCCGCTTGCCGTCCGCGGCCTTAGCGGGGTTGGGGTGCGGGCCGGCGTCACCGAGTCGGTAGCCGTACGGCGGGCGCCCACCGAGGTACCGGCCCTCGGTCGCTGCCTGCGCGGCCATCGTCGAGCGGACGCGAATCTTGATCCGGTTGCGCTCGCCCTTGCTCATGCCCCCGTAAATCTGCATGACGAGATCGTGAGCGTCTGAGCCCGGGTCGATTGCGCCACCGACCTCGGGCACCCATAGCTCGACGCCGTAGTGGACGAAGAGCGGGAACGTCAGGCCGAACTGGTTGCCGTAGAACGCGCGTTGCGGTTCGCCGATGACGACGGCCTCGAATCCGCGGTCCGGATCGCGGAGGGCGGTGAGCAGCGCGGCGGCCTGTGGGCGTCGAGACCACGGGAGCGACCGCGACATGCCGATGTCGAAGAACTCGGCCACGATCTCGCCACCGACCGGAGCGATCAGCGCCTCGGAGCGGGAGCGTTGCCAGAGTCGGGACGCTTCGGGGTCCTGCTGGTCTTCGGTCGAGACGCGGCCGGCGAATGCGAACCTCACGCGGACTCCTCGGGTCGGCTACGCCGTGCGGCGGCTGAGCGGATGAGGCGAAGGAGTGCTGCGGCGGCCCGGGGCGACAGCACCGGAGGCTGATCGGGCATCGTCACCCGGATCAGGTTCTCGGTTGACTCCTCGGCAGGGTAACGCGACGGGTCGAGGTGGCGCGTGTTCTTTGGCGTCGTGGGTCTCCCTTCACTCGGTGACGGTGGGTGCTCGTCCACGTGGACGTCCACGGAGCGCGCGTGTCCCTACGCGCGCAGGCGCGCGAGGCCGTGGACGTCCACGTGGTCGCGGACGGTTAGTGATGGACGGAGCGTGCGCGCCAGCGTCCGCGTGTGACTTGGTAGGCGCGGCCGGCGTTGGCGTGCTCATGGAGTCGGGCGTAGACCCAGGAGCGGCCAAGCCCGGTCACGGCCATCAGATCGGGCAGTCCGAGCCCGTCGGCCGGCGCGGTGAGTAACGCGCCCCAGAGAGCCTGTGCTGGGTCGCCCGAGGCCTCATCAACGATCTCGGCGTCGACGACTTCCGCGGTGCGCTCGCGCCCGTTGGGGTGGCTGCGGAGCGCCTGCGCCGAGTGCGCGTCGAGCGCCGGACGGATCGCCGTATGACGGGCAGCGGTTCGCGTCACTGCGGCGTCGTCGACGAGGTAAGCGCGCGCTCGGTGCGGGACGTCGAGGCCTGGTGCTGAGAGCAGGAACTTGCCTGCGGCGTCGAGCGCGTGAGCATTCCATCCGGCGGCGAGCATCCCTTGCCCGAGCACCAAGTCGACGTCCCGACGCTCCCGGACGCGGAGGCAGATACGAACGTCCATCTGCGAGCGGACAGCGCCGTTGCCCATTGCGTCCTGGGTCGGCCGCTGGGTCGCGGCGAGCAGCGTCACCGCGGGCGCTCGTCCTCGCCGGGCGAGCGAGTCGGCGTAGCGGAGCGCCTTGTCGTCGAGTTCGGCGTACTCGTCGACGACGATCACCAACGCTGGCCGATCTGCTGATGGTTCCCAGACGCGTGCTCCGCGCTGGGCGAGTTCGGCGGCCCGTGCGTCGAGGACGCGGACGGCATCGGCGAGCAGCTCGGCGGCATCCCGTGGAGTGGTGGCGAGCCGGTCAAGGCAGCGCGCCCACGGTTGTAGCTCCATGCCGCCCTTGAGGTCGATGCCCCAGAGCACGACGTCTCGACAGCCCGTGAGGATCGCGAGGACGACGTTCAGAACTCCGCTCTTGCCGGAGCCGGCCACACCACCGATGAGGCCATGCCGACGCAGCAGCGAGACGCGCACCGGGCCGGCGTCCTCGTAGATGCCGAGTTCGGCGGGCTCATTGATGCTGCGCGCCGTGCCCCCGGGCCAGGGCAGCGGCTCGGCATGCGGATCGCGGTTGAGAACGCGCAGCAGCACGTGATCGGCGCGGTGTGGGTCGGCCTCGATCCGGAGCGCACCCGGCCGAGTGCCGAGCCCGGATTCGAGCGCTGGTAGGCGGTTGAGCGCATCAGCAACGGTCTGCCCCTTGCGAAGCGCGATGCGGGCTCGCCACCCCCACGCATCGACAAGCGCTGACATCACCCGTGAACCGGCGAGCCCGACCTGTTCGCCGACCTCTGGCCACGCCTCCAGAGTCCGCTCGACCTGGACCCGAGCGCGGCGCCGTCGGTGCCACCACCACGGAACCCCGGCCACGACTGTGCCGATTCCGAGAACTTTGGGCAGCGGTCCGGCGCCCGGTCCGTAGACGGTCGCGAGTACCACCCAGGTACCGGTGGCGAATATGATGCCGGCCGCGTAGGCGCGCTCGATCAGTCGCGGCAGCCAACGCCGACCGAGCGAGGCGACGGATGCCGTACCGAGGACCGTGGCGACGATAAGGCCGGGCCACCAACCCGGGTGCCTCGTATGCAGGAAGAGCGCGACGAGTCCGGCCGTAGCGGCGAGTGCGAGGGGTGCGAGTTCGGATCGGTACCAGAAGAGGAGCCGTCCGGCGGCGGCGAGTCCGGCGCCTGGGTACGGCTCGCCGATGAGGACGACCGGTGCGGTCCGGGTGCCATATCGGCGGCGGAGTTGCCGACGAGCGCGGCGGTAGTCGCGGCGCCTCATCGTGCGTCCGAGTACGGGGGCAGGCTCGGGTTCGCCGAGAGTTCGTCGCGCAGGTAGTACAGCGGGTCCGGTTCGCCGTCCCGGTCCGCGGCCAACGTCGAGCGGGCGGCAGCAAGTAGGAAGGCATAGCGCAGGCGGGTCTCGGTCAGTGCGGCGCGGAGGCGCGTGTTCTCGTCGGGCTCAGGCGTCATCGTTCTCCTCTCGTTCGGGGACATGGACTGTCGGTACCGGGTCGGACTCGGTGGGTCCGGCGGGGAGTTCGGCGAGCTGGCGGCGGAGTTCGGTGGCTCGGCGTCCGCCGATGTGCAGCGCTGCGCGGAGCGCATCGCGGGTGATCGGCCGGCCGTCGTGCTCTACGCGGTACCGCCGGTCCGCGAGTTGAGCGGCAGCGAGCAGATCGTCGTTCGACCGGGGCCGCTCGGGAGTCCGGCGGACCGGCCAGCCGGGCTCGACGGGATTCGGTAGGGCGGACGGATCGGCTCCGTTCGAACCGTCGATGCGGGCCAGTTCGTCAGAGGCCGACTCGTTGGAGACCGGACCCGTACTCATGGGTTCGGATGGGGGCCGCGATCGGAGTGCATGCAGGTGGGAGGTAAGGCCGAGCACGGCGGCCGGGATGGCACCGACCACAACGACGACCGGCCAAGTGATCTCAAGGAGTCCGGTCTCGGCCGCGTGGTAGACGGCGTTGCCAGCGATGCTGACCGTGATCGCACCGAGTGCGTTCGCTCGGGCGAACCGGCGGGCTTCCGTCGAGCGCGTCGAGGCGGCAAGCCAGACCCGGGCGGACGTGGTGGCGTAGGCGTCAACCGTGAGTGGCAACAGCCAGGCCAACTCAGGCGCCCATCCTGAAGCGTCGGCCAGGCCGCGGAGTCCGGAGAAGCTCGCCACCGCGGCGGATGCGGCCGAGACGACCATGCCGCCCATCACCCACCAGTCCCGTCGCGTCGTACCCGACGCCTTCGGGTCCGTGCTCAGGACAGGAACCGGAGGACGGCGGCGACGGCTTCGCGGACGAACGGCGCGGCGGCCGAGGTCGCGAGGTAGAAGCCGAACAGGGTGCAGAGGATCGCGTGCCAGACGCGCAGGCCGGCGTAGCGGATGAGGAAGACGACGAGTGCGCCGAGGACGAGGACGGCGGAGAGAGTCAGAACCAACAGAAGGACCTCCTTTGCGAGTCGGGTGGGTCAGGCTTCGTCGGCGTCGAGCCGGCGGGGCTTTCGGCCGGCCCGACGGCGGAGCCAGCGGGTGCGGCCGAGGCACTTGCGGCATTGCTCACGGCACGGTTCGGCCGGGCGCCCGCAAGGGCAGAGCGGACGGATCGGGAGTCCTAATTCGAGGGAGTTCACGGCTGCTTCCTTTCGAAGGAGCTGCCGAGAGAAAGCGAACATGTCTACGCATGTGCAAGAACTCGATCTGCCAGGAGCAGCGCGCATTCTCTGCGCCTATTTCCTGGGGCTGATCGCGTCCGTTCCTCTCGGCTGGACGTGAACGAGAATCCGCCAAAGGAGGGGGACGACTTCACCACGTGACTAGACGTGTGCAAGACGTCTCGCTAGCGTGAGCGCGTCCAGCGACGTCTAGGGACGAGTTCCGGGGGCAATGGCAAACGAGCGGCTGCGGGCAGCACTGTTAGAGCAGGGACTGACCCCCGACAGCGTCGCTGCGGCGGCCGGCGTCGATCCGAAGACCGCGGAACGCTGGGTCACCCAAGCGCGCATCCCCTACCGGCGACACCGGTACCTCGTCGCGGCGCTGCTCAAGCTCGACGAGAACTACCTGTGGCCGGACGCCCTCACCCCCGAGCAGGCCGCGGACGCGTCGGAGAGCGAGATCGTCACGGTCTACCCGCATCGCTGGGCCGTGCCGCGTGACTCGTGGGGCAGGCTCTTCCGCACGGCCGAAAGCGAGATCAGCGTGCTGGTCTACGCAGGCACATTCCTCGCCGACGACAACGGCATGGTGCGACTGTTCGCCGATAAGGCCGACGCAGGCGTCCGAGTCCGCCTCCTGCTCGGCGACCCGGACAGCCCGCACGTCGCACAGCGCGGCGCCGATGAGGGCATCGACGACGGCATGTCAGCCCGAATCCGTACCGCGCTGGCGCTCTACCGGCCGCTACGCAGCCGCGACAACGTCGAGATCGGGTTGCACGACACGACGCTCTACAACTCGATCTACCGGGCCGACGACGAGCTCTACGTCAACACCCACATCTACGGCTCACCCGCCGGGAACGCGCCGGTGCTCCACCTGCGCAAGGTCGCAGGGGGCAGCATGGTCACCACGTACTTGGAGAGCTTCGAACGCGTCTGGGCCGAGTCCCGTCGCGTCGAGTAGCCGAGCAGAGAGGCGGCCCGCGTGGGCGCACGGATTGACTACTACGACGACCCGGACGCGCCGGCCGCGAACAGCGTGGTGCCCTCGGCGAACGTTGTGGTCACCAACGACGCGGGCGAAATCCTCATGATCCTCCGCACGGACAACGGCAACTGGGCCGTGCCGGGTGGCGGCATGGACCCCGGCGAATCACTGCCCGCGTGCGGCGTCCGCGAGACGAAGGAAGAGACCGGCGTCGACTGCGAGAT
This sequence comes from Cryptosporangium aurantiacum, assembly GCF_900143005.1. NCBI lineage: Bacteria > Bacillati > Actinomycetota > Actinomycetes > Cryptosporangiales > Cryptosporangiaceae > Cryptosporangium > Cryptosporangium aurantiacum. Next base: position 16,307 of record NZ_FRCS01000019.1, on the reverse strand, counting down.
CACCGGCCTCGTCGGCATCTACACGGACCCGAAGCACCTCATCCACTACACGAGCAATGACGAGGTGCGGCAGGAGTTCTCCGTCGTCTTTACCGCTCGCTATGTCGGAGGCGAGCCGACGACGAGCAGCGAGTCCCGCGAGGTGCACTGGGTCAAGCCGAGCGATGTCGACGGCCTGACGATGGACCGGTCAATGCGGCTGCGCATTGGTCACTACCTCGAACAACGTCCGACGCCGTACCTCGGCTAGCGGATGGCGGTCACCGACTGGATCCAAGCCGGCGCGGACGCGTTTGCAGCGCTCGGCACGGTGGGCGCGTTCGGCGTCGGGTTCGTGCTCTTCCGACGCGAACACCGACGCGAGGAAAGCCACGCCGAGGAAGACCGTCGAGCACAAGCCGCGAAGGTCAGCGCCTGGGTAGCCATCCAGCACGCGCGTGACGGCAAGCCCGAGTTGATGTTCCACGTGCACAACGCCAGCGAGATGCCGATCTACGAGACGGCGCTTCCGTTGCCTGCGCGACCGGACGAGGCGGCGGAGTCAGAGTTCGTCGGCTTAGTGCCGCCGGGCCAGACGATCAAGCGACCGGCGCCCGAGGAGTGGCTCAAGTCGTACTACTCGCCTGAACCTGTCCAGATCGAGTTTCTGGACAGCGCCGGATGGTTCTGGACTCGCGACGAGCAGGGATTCCTCTACCGCAACCCGGAGCGCATGCGCCCGGATGCACCGAGCCGGCCGGACGCCTAATCGGCTGTCGCGCGTGCCAACGCCGCTGTGGTTGCCTCCACCGCGGCGACGATGCTCGGAGTTGCCCGCCGGATGGAGCGGCTGACGATGTCTTCGTCGCCATAGCGACTGTGAATCTCAGCTAGGCGCTGTTCCACGTCGAGGCGCTCACCGGACGGGCCGGTGGTCATGTCGCAGTAGAGCAACGCATCGGAGAGGTGAGCCGGCGGCGGCGCGAACTCCGCTGTCAGCTCGGCGGCCAACCCGCGCTCTTCCGCCTCGATTACCGCACACGAGTGGTGCGCGACCAGCCGACAGAGCAACTCGTCCGCGTGCTCGACGTCCCGTAGATAGCGGGCGCCGTCGAGCGGATGGAAGCCCGAATGAGCCAACGATGGTGCGTAGCCGATGTCATGCAACCAGGCGGCCGACTCCAGCAGTGCGGTCTCTGGTCCCAACAGCGGCGCGAGAGTCTCGGCCTGAGCACCAACGGCCTGCGAATGCGCCCACCGACGGGGTAGCGGCTCGGCGAGTAGAGACTCCGCGAGCGCGCGTGCCCGGTCCACTTGCACATGTCGCACATGTGCAAGGTTAGGACCGGTCAGTCAGAACGGACGAACCACCCCTTGCCTTGGATCGGCTCGACCAGCCCTTCCTGCATGAGCTCCGACAGCGCGAGTCGCACGGTCGCGCGCGAGGCGCCATGGGCTGCGGCCAGCGATGCTTCCGACGGAAGGCGCCCGCCCGGTGCTACTTCGCCACGGCCGATGCTGGCCCTTAGCTCTGCCGCGATGAGCCGGTAGCCGGTGCTGGCGGATGTCTCCTCCGTCGTCGCCCCAGGATGCGGCACCACGCGACCGTGGCCAGGGACCGTCACTATCAAGCCCTCTCGCTCCAGCGCGGTCAGCGCCCGACGGACCGTGTTCCGGACGACGCCGAACTCTGCACTGAGCTTCGCTTCGGACGGGATCCGCAGCCCCGGGCCGTACGTGCCGTTCGTGATTCGCTGCTGAATGGCCGCTGCGATGTCGACGTAGACGCGCCATGCCGTGTGCGTGCCGGCCAACGTCGGTTCCCTTCTCGAACGTGAATAGTCAGGTCCCCCTGCGGGATTCGAGTTTGGGCGATAGCCCCGGACGCTCCTACTACGGGCAGGGACTTCTAGGGACGTCTTGTGCTACCTTGCGCCTGACTCCTCACTCTCAGTGGAGGAACCGTGAACCATGCGCTCCGGCAGGCGTTAGCCAACAAGCGCCTTCAAGACGTCGACGTCGCTACCGCGCTTTGCGTCGATCCCAAGACCGTCCAACGGTGGTGCCACGGCCGGCGGCCCCGACAGCGGCATCGGTGGGCATTAGCCGACCTGCTGGAGGTCGCAGAGAACGCCCTATGGCCCGAGGCCGGGGGCGACCGGGCAGACGGCGTGGTAACGGTCTATCCGCACCGCGGAGCCGTACCCCGAGATGTCTGGCTCGGCCTGTTCGTCTCGGCCCGCGAGAGCATCGATGTACTCGTCTACAGCGGACTGTTCCTCGTCGAGGACGGCGGACTCCTCCGGGTACTCGCCGAACGCGCGGAGTCCGGGGTTCGCGTACGAATGGCTTTCGGTGACCCGGAGAGTTCGGACGTTGAAGCGCGCGGCGCCGAGGAAGGCATCGGCGCTGCGCTCGGCGCGAAGGTACGCAGCGCGTTCGTGCTGGCGCGACCGTTGCTGGAGATGCCGGGCGTAGAGGCCCGGGTGCACGACACGGTGCTCTACAACTCGCTGTACCGCGGCGACGACGACGTACTCGTCAACGCGCACATCTACGGCTTGGGCGCATCGCGCGCGCCGGTACTCCATGTCAGGCGTGCAGGACCGGACTCGATGGCGAGCACGTACCTGGCGAGCTTCGAACGCATCTGGGCCAGCTCGACACCCACGACCTGAACGATCGGCCGATCCGTTATGGACCGCCTGGGACGTGGCGGACGTCCCGGCCAGCGTCCCCGCGGGAGGTTCATTCGTCACCGGCCTCGGTATCGACTGCACGCACCGAACGATGTGCGGCCGGACTATCCGAAGGCGGTGCCAGATGTCAGCCGAGTCACGCCCCGACAATGCAGGGGCTACCGAGTTCGAGCCCTACACGCTCATGACGCTGAACGGGGACACCGTCAGCGTCGGACGAGTCGTGACGCTCGCACAGCGCCAGGCCGCCGGTCGGATCCTGGAGAAGCGCGTGCCTCACCTAACGCCAGTGCAGAGGATCGCGGTCGTGGACGCCATGGCGTACTGGATGGGCGAAACTGGCGACGACGAGTTGGTCATGGCGCTGGCGGAGGCTGTCTGCCCGAATGATCGGGCGGCCGCGATGCTGGCCGGCGCCTTCAGTTGAGCTGGCACAACTTAAGGGACCGCACCGGAATTTGCTCCGTTCGATCGGAATCAAAATGCACTATACGGCATACATGATGGCTAGCGTCCGCCAAGCGGCTGCTCGACTTCAGCGGGCCAATCTCCCCGACTACTCGCGTGACGACCAGCCAGATCTCCTGCAGTCTTCACATACATCTCCGTAACGTGAGCCGTTGCGATCACCCCCGCGACGTGCCGTGCAGGGCCGCGGCCAAGTCCGTGCGCTTGTCGGCGACCGCCAGCGCCAAGGTCGGACGTGTGCACGCACGCGATCGTGAGCTGCTCAGGACCGCCCTGGAGAGCAGCGAGCCGACGCAGAGGGCGGTGCGGCCGCGATGATCCATCCTCCGTCGGACGCGCGACTGTAGTGTGCCAAAGTTCGCATAGCGCAGGCACAGGGGAGCGACGTGTTCGAGAAGGGCCAGCGAGTCCGGGTTCGTTCGGTTGGCGTGCCCGAATTTGCTACGATCCGCTACGTCTTGCCAGCCGACGAGCCGGGCGCAGTTGACCTCATCGTCGTGGACGATGAAGGCCACCGTCATGAGATAAACCTTTCACCGGGCGATGACCACACGGTCCGCATCCTCGCTAGCGATGGGAGGGCCGACTCGGCGAGGGTTCTCGCTGGGATGTGGACACTATGGATGGGTGCCGCAGCGGCGAATGCCGAGACGAGTGCGATAGCGTCTACGCCTCTGAAGCCCTACGCCCACCAAACAACAGCCGTGTACGGTGCAATGCTTCCCCAGCCTCAACTGCGCTTCCTCTTGGCAGATGAACCGGGGACCGGCAAGACAATTATGGCGGGACTCTACATTCGAGAGATGCAGCGTCTTGGGCTGGTCCGTCGCGCACTCATTGTATGCCCGGCAAATCTGGCGACCAAGTGGGTAGACGATTTTGCGCGCTTGCTCAATGGTGGGCTTCGCCAGCTTACTTCTGCAACGATCCGCGAAGACGCGCTGAACAGCGCCGATCTGTGGGTAGTTAGCCTCGAACTTGCGGCCGTGAATCCAGCGGTCCTGGAAGCAATTCGCCCAGATAAAGCCGGATGGGATCTCGTCGTCTTCGACGAAGCGCACCGCCTCACGCCGACTGCAACCGCATACCACCAGGTCGGTAGGCTGCTCGCTAAAAACACCCCGCGTGCACTACTAATGACCGCCACGCCACACCGCGGGAAAGAGTGGTTGTTTCGCCACTTGCTCCACCTAGTTGACCCACAGATCTATCCCGACCCTGGTAGTGACCCGAACGTCGACTTGAGCGCCCTGCGTCCTGGACCAATACACTTCTTGCGCCGAATGAAGGAAGATCTAGTTGATTACGATGGAAGGACGCGCCTCTTCAAAGGACGAACCGCCTCAAATCAAAGCATTCCTCTGTCGCAAGTCGAATACAGTTACTATCAGTCCGCACTGGATATGGTTGACCAATTCTTCGCGCCGACTGCTCAACCCCTCGCACGGATGGTTTACGGTAAGCGAGCGGCATCTAGCCTATTTGCGCTAGCGGAGACACTACGCCGGCGAAGCGCCCTGATGGGGCAGATGAGCGAGGCGGAGGCTGCCCTCAACGCGGATCAAGATTATCTGGGCGATGAGAGCGAGGCCGATGAGGCGCGGGTCGTTCACTCCGGCTCGACCTCCGCTCGAGCAGAGCGCAGTGCAATCAAAGTTCTTATCGAAAATATTGAACAGTCGATGGCCTCCGCCGAGTGGCGTGCTTCCAAATGGAAGCGCACAATAGACGATTGTCTTCGACCGCACGGAATCACTCCGGGAAGTGCGGAGCAAGCCGTGATTTTTACCGAATACGCCGATACGGCGACCTGGATCGTTGATAGACTGACGTCTGAGCATTTCACTGCGCGGGTATATTCCGGCCGTCAGAGCAAAGCAGAGCGCGATGAGATCCGCAGCGCGTTTATGCGAGAAGAGTTCCAGATTATCGTTACCACCGATGCTGGGAACGAGGGAATCGACCTTCAGGCCGCCCATGTGTTGATCAACTACGATATCCCATGGTCCCTTGTGCGGCTTGAGCAGCGGATGGGAAGAATTCATAGAGTCGGCCAGAACCGCGACGTCCATCTGTACAACCTTGTCGCGGTGGACACCCGCGAAGGCGATACCCTAATCCGTCTCCTCGACAACTTTATGACTGCTGCGAATGAGTTGCGCGGCCAGATGTTCGACAGCCTCTCAGCAGTGGCAGAGATAACAGGGGTTGAATACGAAAAGTGGTTGTCAGACCTTTACGGGAATGACGATAGAAAGAAACAAGCAGCGATAAACGCAGCAACAGCGATTCAAGCTCAGGAACTGGCTAGGGCCGCTCGGAAGGTTCGGGACACCGAACGTAAGCTTGCAAGCCAGGTAGACGCAGTAGCCGCGTTGACTCTATTGCAGAGGGATCTCTTCGCTCGCATTAATCCAGCAATTGTGGAAGCGTACTTGGACCGCCTCTCTACGGCTGGCATTATGCAAGTTGAACTTACGACCGCAGGCGCAGGCTTCCGGCGATTGACTCTGAACTCCGGCGAGCTACCCTCCGGCCTCGGCGGTGGCACGGGAGTTCACATTGCAACTAGTGGTGATGCGATCCGTACAGCTGCGGGCGTGATAGATATAGCCGACACGATTACCCTCGGCCCCGGAGAACCCGGCTTCACCGATCTAATCGGAATGGTCGCTCAGTCTGTTACCGAGGACATGTATCAATCGGGCGGCGTTGACGACCCAACGAGCCTAACACCTTACGACCTCTATGCTTATGAAGCTACGCTCTCTGAGAACGAAGGTAAGCGCGCAAGCACATGGGCCGTGCTTATCAAGGTTGACGACAGCGGGAATGCTCGCGCCATTCGTTGGGAGACGCTTGCAAACCTTGTCCCATCCATTCGGACTGGCACGCCTGTTCATCCGGCACGATTTGAGAGTTCCAAATCGGAAGCTGAAAGAATGGCGAGCCAGACAATCGGCGAGCACCGACGTGTTCGAACGGACTGGTTCTCTCAGGCACGAAAGGACCTGGCGAATCTACCGCTCAGTCTCACTGAAGGGATAGCCGATCGCAGTACGCGCCTCGCACTCCGCCGACAACTACAGCTGCAAACAACGGCGCGTATCCTTCAGCTCGAGCGTCTGACAGAAGTGGACCTTACCGAGCCCAAGCTTGTGGGCCGGATTCGCGTGCACGCCGCGGCGGACTCAGGTATCGCTGACGACCTGAACTCTGAGCTGATTTCCATGAAGCATGTCCAATATATGCTCCAGTCCGACGGATGGACGGTCGAAGATGTTCATCTTGAGGGACGCGGGTATGACTTGGACGCCCGCCGGAACAGTCAAACGCGGCACATCGAGGTGAAGGGCGTCCTCGGAAACGCTGCAAGCGACGGCATCCGAATGACTGGCAACGAGGTTCTAATCGCAACCCAGCAACGTAATGAGTACTGGCTGTATGTCGTGGACAAATGCGCTGACGGCCATGGACGAATGTTTGGGGCATATCAGGACCCCGCGCTCCTATTCGCCGCAGAGATGACTGGCGACGCGATTTTCCGAGTTCCAGGAACTAGTCTCAAGAATGCTCCGGGGAGCAACGTATGACCCGCCTGATTGAACGATGGTTTCCTTGCAGTGAGGTTTCGCGGGCGGCCGCAACCGGTTGGGGGCACGGAAAGGTCGAAAAGACGCTCTTTCCGTGGTTCGCTGCTCGGCCGCCGGCGCAGGCAAAGGCCGCGGTCATCTGCTCACTTCTTCCATGGCCGGACGATATCGACGAGCAGAAGCGCATTCAGGCTCTTGTTACGGAAGCAATGCAGGGCCGATATGCCGCTAGGTTCGAACTGCAAAAGCTTATACGTGAGACAAACCCCGACGGCGCCGAGGTTTTGGACCCGTTTAGCGGGCGAGGCATGATTCCGTTGGAGGCAGCAAGATTGGGGCTACGGTCGCTGGCAGTCGACTATAGCCCTATCGCCGTACTGGCGAGTTTGGCACTAACCGACTATCCATTTCGCTCTTGGGATAGCGAACCAGAGCTTCCGTTTGAGTCCGGTCAGCATGCGCTGCTGGATGCGCGGCCCCGCCTCGTGCGAGATGTAGAGATCACTCTTCAGGAAGTATCTAGGCAATACTCCGCGTCCATGCAGGAGTTTTATCCGGAAGCGGCCGGCCTCCATCCCTGGGCCTACTTGTGGGCGGTAACGTTGCCGTGTCAAGATTGTGGGCGACGGTTTCCGCTCGTTGCATCATACGAGCTGCGCAAACCGAGCGTAAAGAAGGGCCGTAGGGGCGAACCAGATTTTAAAGACCCAGGTCAGTCATTCTTTGTCAAGCCAGATCACAAACACGGATCGTTCGAGGTCGTCGTCCACGACGGTCCCCCGCGCGAGCAACCGACTCTGGCGAACCTGACCAAGTCCGACGGAACCAAAATTGCCGGAAAGTCGGCGAAGTGTATTTTCTGCTCGCATCCTCATCCGGTGAGCCTCCATCGCCGACTAACTGACGAGGGTTTTGGCAGGGACGCACTCCTAATCGTCTCCGATCTAGATAGCCGCGTTGGAAAATCATATCGCGCCGCGTCTCCTGCCGAGCTTACCGCTGCAGTGGCGGCAGGTCGCGCGCTGCAAGAGGAACCGGAGTTCGCCCCAGGCATTCCAGCTGTGCCAGATGAAAGAATCGCCCCGGGAAATAACAACATTATCGGTCCCTCTATTTATGGTGTAAAAAGTTTTGGCCAGTATATGAACGCTAGGCAGACACTGGCGTTTGTAAGGCTGGCGCGGATTATCGGCGCCGTGGGGGCCGATCTAGAAACAGCCGGGCTTAGCAGAGAATATGTGAAAGCGCTAGCCACGTATTGCGTCGCTGTTCTGGTTCGCAAAGTACGACGTTCGGGGCGAGCGTGCACGCTTGACGTCAAAGTTCAAGCCGCACACGATATCTATTCGAACCAAGGTTCAATCGGGTACTCTTATGATTTCCTTGAGGTGGGTATCGGATCTGGTCAAGGAACTTGGGACTCAATCGCTGCCAGCGAGGTGTCAACGCTTCGAAACCTCATGGATGGCTTGCCCAAAGGGACGCCAACTGACGTCACCAGGGGAAGTGCAACGGCGCTTTCACTGCGCTCTTCGAGTATCGCGGCGGTAGTTGCCGATCCTCCCTACGATGAAATGCTTGCGTACGCGGACTCGTCGGATGTGATGTACGTATGGGCCAAGCGAGCGCTGCATTCGCTCATGCCAGAGATTGCGATCAGTGTCGACCCGCATGGAGCGCAGGAGAAGCAGGACGAAATTATTGTCAAGCGCGTGCGCGGTGAAGCGCCAGGCGAGCATAGGACGCGTGAGCACTACGACAGAAGGATAGTAGAGTCCTTTACGGAGATGGCGCGGGTTGTTCGGCCGGTTGGGCTTGTGACGATAGTCTTCGGCTCTGGCGATATTGAAGTCTGGCGCCGCCTTCTCGAAGGATTTCAGAAGGCGGGCCTCATTATGACTGCATCTTGGCCGGCTAATACAGAGTCTGGCAGTCATCAAGGTAAGGCCAATATACAAACCACTTTGACCATGTCATGTCGGCCTGCGCCGTCAGGCCGCCTCCCAGGTAGAAAAGGTTCGGTCGAAGCCGAAATTGTGGCCGAAATCAAGCGCCGCTACCTTGATTGGGAGCGATGGGGGCTAGCACCGGCGGATATGTTGATGGCTGCGGCTGGACCTGCCATGGAGGTGGTAGGACGCTATTCAAACGTTCTCGATGCAAAGGGTGAGTCCGTCGAGATTCATAAGTTTCTTCCATTGGCTCGGGCCGCAGTCCAGTCTGCAATGGCTGTAGAAGTCGATCACTATCCGTTGGAGACTTTTGACTCGCGGACGCGATTTGCGCTTTGGTGGATTCGGCTCTACGGTCGACAGGTTCAAGCCAAGTCGGAGCTGAGATGGCAAACTCTTGCGTCTTCGCTCGAAATTGCGGATGTTCGGGATCTAGTGAACGACGTCGATGGCGGAATTCGATTCACTTCCGCACGTGCGTTCAAGGGTCGGGTTGGAAGTGAGTCCGCAGTAATCGATGTGGTTCTGGCATTGGCCGCTGCGTCGGATCAAGGACTCGGGGCTATGGGCGAGGTCATTTCGTCATCTGGGCGTCCGGCCGACGACGTATATCTATGGGCAGCCATTCAGTTCTTGGCTGACCGTCTCCCCGATAACGACCCTGATGCAATTGCGTTCACTCGGATCCTGCGCAGTCGAGGGGGCATCGCGACTGCGGCAGAGACCGCGGCATCGGCTGCCGAGGCTCGTTTCCTGCGTGGCGAGGGCGGTGGTGACGGGCAACTTACTCTTCTGTAGGATCAACCAAGGTGGTCGGTGCCGATTGCTCTGCGAGCTAGCCTGTGAGGGGATGAAATGGCAGCGAAGGTAACACCTTGGTGGAAGGTGCTTAAAATTCGCTCCGAGATCGTCACCGCTGCGGGTCAGATTGACGATGTTCAGATGTCGCTTTTCCAGGCCGTCCATGCATCTGGCGTCAGTCGACCCCTGTATGCGGATGCCGGCTATTATGGCGAGATTACGCACCCTACCGAGCGATTGATAGACCTCCTGTCGGAAATCGCTATCCGTATCGGTGGAGGTGAGGGCTATTTGAAAGCTCGCGCCGTAACTCGCCTCGACCAGGGAATGGGCGGCGGGAAGTCACACGCTTGCATCGGCGCTTATCACCTCGGGGCCAACCCCCGAGCGCTAATGGAGACCGAGCTCGGCCGCGGCATCTCATCTCGGGCCAAGCAGCGTCTTGGCCACGATCTCGATGCTGACCTTGGTCGCCCGCATGTCGTAGTCCTGCCTTGCGACAATATGACTCCAGGCGCAGGCGTTAAGGAGCTTGATGGGCCCGCGACTAGTCTCTACGAGCGGTTCCTTTGGCGGTTGTTTAGCCGGGACTATTCGCTGTATGAACGGTACGCACCGTACTGGAGCGATAAGAATAAGATCGCCGAAGCCATAAAGGCAATCAATCGGCCGGTCCTGATCATTATCGATGAGATCATGGACTACGTCGGAAACGGACTGGAGGGGGTTTCCAGGCCGGATCTCGCGGCGCAAGATATGGCCTTCCTCCGGGCTCTGCTGGACGTAATCAATGATGTACCGCGCGTCGCACTTCTTGTTGTGATGATTGCGTCGGAGCGAGACAAGACTGCCCTCGCAAAAGAGGCGCGAGATCGTCGAGATGATCTCAATAGTCTACTTGAGAGGAATGGTCTTCCGGCCACGGTGACCGAAGTTGGAGATTTCGCGGATATTCTTCGGCGGCGGCTATTTGAAGCCGAGCCAGCGGCCGAGGTGCTGTCGGCTACTGCCAGTGAGTACCGTCCAATCTTCAAAGAAAAGGCATGGGCGAAGAACGTCTGGGATGCGACCGGCAATAGCTGGCAGCAGGATTGGGAAAAGCAGGTCGCAGAGTGCTATCCGTTCCACCCCATGCTTATGAGCATTGCGAAGGAGGAGTGGAGCAAGGTAACGGGGTTCCAACGTGTCCGCTCCACCATTAGGATCTTTGCAGCAACTGTTTTTGCGCAGCAGCAACGAGGTAGGGTTGGCGAATGGGTCCCGTCGTTGTTGGGTCCGGGAGATCTTCCGCTTTCTGATAGTGCTGTGCGGGAGGCATTGCTAGGTAGTGGGCTTGTGGAAGATGAACGCACTATCGCGAACTACCGTAGCCTTGCGGAGATTGAAGTCGTTAATCACGATGGTACCTCTGGTACCGCACGTAAGCAGGACATGGATCGAGAGCAGCAATGGAAGACAAGTAACCCGCGAGCTGCCGAACGTGCCGCGACTTTTATCTTCCTTGCGAGTATCGTCGGTACGTTGCGACCGGGCCGTGGACGCGGAGCAAGCGCACCAGAAGTTAAAGCGGCCATGAGCGTTCCGGATGTCACCTACAGCTTGACGGACGCAGACACAGTCCTGGAAGAGCTTGTAGACCCGACGCGTGGCATGAGTGCTGTGGAAGTCATACCTGGCCAAGGAAACAATAAGCCGGCCCGCTATTACCTGTCCACTCGCCTTACTCATCGAATGCTGGTTAATAGCATTCGGCGAACTATTACCGACGTTGAGCGGGACGAGGTGATAGCGGAGTTTGTGCAGCGTCTGGTTGCCAGTGGTCCTTTTCGCGACGTTGTCTTTGTTAAGGCTGATCTTCTTCGGAACGCCACTGACGTGCTGACGACCGCGGGTATCGACAGGGCCTATACCTGTAGGCTGGTCGTACTGGATCCGTCGCAATACAGCCTCCGTAATGGGATGGAGGAGCCGACATTGACGGCTATCAATGTCTCAATGGGGCTCGGGAGGGGTGCTCGGGACCTTCCGGTGCAGTGGGCAAGTAGTGCGGTCTATGCGGTTGCGAACACGCAGCGACGCAGTCTCGCACGAGGTGTCGCGGTCGAGTATTTGGCACGCCAGAGGGCGCTGGCTGCGCCGGAAGTTCAAAGCGATGACGATCTCAAAGCTACTGGAACGAAGGAGCTCGCGGCAGCAAAACAGCAGTTGGAGAAGGCTCTCAAGCGTGCCTTTCAGCATGTTATCTATCTGGCTCAGCCGAGCCCCGACGGCGAGCGTTATATTGACGAAGTAACGTTTGACGAGGACAATTACACCGCTCTTGATGGAACGTTGGTGTGGAAAAGCCTCGCGGAGCGAGATAAGGTCTTTGACAAAGGTCAGTTTGGCTCGAAGGCGCTGATTTTCAATTTGCGCGATCAAGACTACGGGAAGACCCTCGCAGACATTCGTTCCGCTTTCTACAGTGCGCCCAGATTGCCCTTGTTGTACGGTGGTGATCGCGACTTGCAGCAGGCGATCTACGACGCTGTTGTTGAGGGGAAGCTTGACGTTGTATATGGGACGGGAAGCACTGCTGCCGTAACCGCACCGGGACAAGTTAATCTGACCAGCACAGGTCTTAGGCTCGCCCGACCTCGGCCGGACCTTTGTGAAGTGTGCGGTCTTTCGGCGCACGACGGTGAATGTGTTTCTCCTGCCGTGGATAGCGGGGGTGCAGGTGCGTCGACGGTCAAAGATGGGTCATCCGATCGAATTGCAAGGGTTGACGACTCTGCGTTCACTCCGCGCGATGAGAGCTCTGGTGCAGACGAGAAGCAGGTGACTTTCTCGTTCACAAGCTCCATTCTCGGCGATACGCACAGCGCCGACTCGTACGCAAGTCTGTTCAAACTTCTGTATCTAGCCCTTGATGAGCAGCAGATTAGCTATCTTCAAGGAACTCTGAAGTTGGTCCTACCTGCAGATGCGGCAGCGAGGATACAAGAACGCCTTACGGAGCTAGGTATCGTTGTCGGCATAAAGAGTCTATGAAGTGTCGGCGGTCGTGGTGGAAGACCCAGCAGGCGGCTCCGATGGGGGGACCCTTCGCAAGGTTCTGTTGCGGCTGGACATCGTTGCTGGTGCCGCAGAGGTTCGGCGGGTCCCGGCGTGGCGTTGCCTCGCCGAGCCGGAGCAGGTCGTGGTGAGTTGACCGTCAACGGGAGCCGCGCCTGACGCGCTCCTCGCTCGGCTTCGGGATTCGCCGAATCAGACCAGTGCGAGTTCGGCGGTCAGCGCAAATAGCGGTGTGCTCATAGTTCGGCTCGGTCTCGGACACAGAAACCCCCCACAAGCGATGTTTTCGCTGGTGGGGGTCTCGTCGTTTTCGGCTGGAAACTCGTGGTCTCCGACGTTCGGTCGATTACCAGATGCTGACGCCAGCGGTGAGGACGACGTCGTCCTGGCCGCATTCGATCGCCTGGCCGGTGTCGCGCAGAAGCTGAGCCGCTGTCTCCGGGCCGTCGAGCACGTCGGCGGACCCGGCGGTTCCACGGAGTCGTGCGGCGGCGCGGTCGATGATGTGGTCTTCACGCCAGTACACGTTCTTCGGATGGCCGGCTGGTTTGCGTCGGGCACTGGTGTGGCCGTGCCGGCAGCGGTAGCCGGGCCGGCCGTGGGACCAATGCGCTTCGAGACGGCGGCCGCAGATGGCGCAGATCAGCAGACCGATCAAGGCGTATCGCCGGGCCGGAACAGGCGTGCCGGGGGTCGCGTCGATCGCTTGGGCGGCGACGAAGTCGGATTCGCTGACCAGACCGGGGTGTGCAATCGTCTCGCTGACGATCCAGTCATAACCGGGATTCCAGCGCCGCGTGCCTGGCCTGGACCCGGCCGGCGGGACGTTATCGACACGGGCCTGGCGGTTCCACACCTGGCGGCCGGTATAACGCGGATTGCCGAGCACGCTGGCGACGGTCTGCACCGTCCACGGCCCACCGACCCGGTTGCGGTTGCGTCCGGGATCGGCGCCGGACGGACTCTTGATACCAGCGTCGTTGAGGTGACGGGCGATGCTGGCCAGGCTGCAGCCGGAGAGTCGCTGCGCGAAGATCCATCTCACGTTCAGGGCGGGCGCCGGATCGGGATCCAGGCGGTGTAGCCGGCGTCCCCATTGGGCGTGGACCGCGTTGGGATGCGGACCGGCGTCCACGAGCCGGTAGCCGTAGGGCGGGCGGCCGCCGAGATATCGGCCTTGGTCGATGGTCTGGCATCGCATCGCGGCCAAGACACGGAACCGGGAGCGCTGCACTTCACGCGTTGACTGCGTCCCGAGCAGCAACATGACGGCCACGTGTGTCGGATCGCAGGGGTGTACCGGTCCGTCGAACTCGGGGAGCCATAGCTCGACGTCGTGATCGGTGAGGTACGGAAGTAGCTGTTGGAGCTGGCGGCCGGAGAACGCTCGTTCGTATTCACCAACCACGATTGCATCGAATCTCGCGCTGGCTGACCCAATGGCAGCGAGCAGCGCAGACGCCTCGGGGCGCTGCTCCCATCTGACGCGGCGCGAGCAGCCGAGATCAACGTACTCAGCGATGATCCGCTCGGATCCGGCGATCAGCGCTGTGGCGGCCTCGCGTTGCCAGGCGACCGACGAGGAAGGGTCCTGAAAGCCGACGGTCGAGGTCCGCGCGTAGAACGCAAATCGCCGGCCCTGCGCGGGAGCGGTAGCGGTAGCGAGATCGAGGCGGAACCGCGGTCGTCGCCTGGCCATCCAGGTGGTGAACGGATCAGCAGGGATGGGCTTCAACGTGGTCATCGTGACGTCCTCGATCGGCGGGCGCCCTTGACCGCAGTTGACCATGCAGCGGCGTCCGGCGCCGGTCGGCATGGTGGGTCATGTTCCGGGCCTATCGCCGCAGGCATTCTGACTATGCTGGTGTGTATGAGTGAGGCGGCCCGGCCGGGCTGGGTGCAGGACCCGGAGCTACCGTCTGCGGTCGATGATCTGCGCGGCCCCCTGGACGGCGAGGTCCACCTGCCGCTGCGGGTGTATTGGACCGGCCCGGATCCGGAGGCGGTCACCTGGGATCTCGGCCGGGAAAGCCGCCGGGCACGGCTGTACGAAATCGTGCTGCGCGAAGGCACCCTCGACGACATCCGGTCACTGATCAACGGTCGGGAACTCGTACGGCTCTGGGACCGGCTCTGGCTACCGGTCCACCTCCGGCGCGCCTGGCAACCGCTGATCGACGCCGCGGGCTTCGCCTGAAGATGGCGCTCGACCCGCTCCAGGAGCAGATCACCCAGACCGCGCTATCGCTGCCGCAGGCGCACACCCTGGCGCTCGCCGGTGGCGGCGCGATGATCGCCCACGGCCTCGTCGACCGCGCGACGCACGACGTCGACCTGTTCACTGAGATCGATCCCGACGAGGCCGTCCAAGTCGCCGAGGCATTGCGAGGCGCACTCACCGCCGCCGGCCTGAAAATCACCCAAGCGGCGCGACCGCCGCACGCCAATCGCTTCATCGCGCACGACCCGCGGACCGGGTAGGCCTGCGAAGTCGAGATCTTCCCCGACGGCGGGCGCCTCCGCCCTACCGTCGACCTTGAACTCGGCGCAGTACTCCATCTCGACGACCTCGCCGCCGACAAAAGTCCTCGCGCTGTGGGGCCGGGCGGAAGTCCGTGACTACATCGACGTAGTCGCGCTCCTGGACCGATTCACGAAGGAACAACTCCTCCGGCTCGCCGCGGAGAAGGACGCCGGCTTCACTCGCGCGACGTTCCGGGACGCGCTGGGAGCCGTCCGCCGATTCGATCCCGAGGACTGGACAGCCACGGGTGTCGATGCGGGCGCGATCCACCACACCCAGCAGACAGTTGCTCAATGGATCGAGGAACTGGACGGCTGATCCGTCCCGCTCAGTGAAGCGCGATTTCGCTGGTCAGTATCAGCGACGGTGTGCTCATGGTTGGGCTCGGTCCTCGGACACCAGTCCTGGTGGAGATCCACCATTGGACACGGTTTACAGCACGCTTGCAGAAGCGAACCAGTAGCCCGAGTGACCGGTGGATTCGCCGGTCACTCATTCGGTGTTTCCGGGGTTGAGGGGGTTGCCGGTGGGCGGTCAGGATGGCCGCCGTGAATCGGTCGAAACCGCCTGTCGGGTTCGAGGAACAGCTGATCGGCGCGTTGATCCCCGCTGCGCGACTCGTTCCGTCGGCGCCGCTCCTGGTGCTCGCTCCGCTGGCCTTGCCGGGTGTCTCGTGGAGTGACTTCGTGCCGACCGAGCACCGGCCACTTCTCCATCAGCACCACTGTGCCGCTCAAGCCATCTCCCAAGTCCGTGGCCACACCAGGACAAATACCTCCCGTGGATCGAATTGCCGACGGATCGCGTGGATCAGATCAGCGCGGACGGACTCAATCGGGAGTCGAAGCGCGGACCACTCATCCTGCGACGGCGCAGTCGCGTTGACGGTTCGGGTCACGCGCCAGATCTTCGTCGAGTGCGTACGCACCATCGACGACTTCCGGCGTGCAGAGGAACGAGACCTCCGTCAATGCATAGTTCCAAAGTGCCCGTTTCGCGCAATGCCGCCTTATCTGTTCGTCATCACCCCTTGATCGAGTGCGCTCAAGCCAAGCGTCCACAGCGCCCGTACACCGGCGTCGCGACCCCAGCCACAAGCGGCGAGGTCAGCGACGCGGGCACAGAGACACGGGCTAATCGCGGCTACTTATTCAATGGGCGGTAGGACGGTGCCCGGCGGGGTAGCGTCCAGGCGCCCGGTCCGTCGCTCCCACTGCGGCTGCCCACGCGGGTC